>PNIT01000027.1 GCA_002878135.1 Candidatus Aciduliprofundum sp. | reverse complement strand
ACCCTAATACGATAATTAAGATAAATTTAATCATTTTGTTTTTTAGGGATTAAAAGAAAAAATTTTTAAATATTAATATATGCAAATCCTGTGAATATATATTACGAGAAGTATGGATGCACATTGAATCAGGCTGAAACTGAGCATATAGTCCAGGGTTTTATGATGAATGGCAACAGAATAGTTGAAAGACCTGAGGAGGCGGATTTAATAATAATAGGTACCTGTGTGGTAATTAAGCATACAGAGAACCATATGATTTCAAGGATAAGGGAACTATATGGAAAGAATAAGAGGTTGTTGATCTACGGATGTTTGCCCGCCTCGAGGGGTGAGCTCCTAAAGGATTTCCGAGGCATAGAGGTATTAACACCAAGGAATTTTAAACCTCAAAATTATTCCCTTCCGGGGTTTGAAAGTTATGTAAGCATCCCAATAGCTCAGGGATGCACAGGGCATTGTACATACTGCATATCCAAACTTGCAAGGGGTAATCTTAAAAGCTATCCAAAGGAATTTATTCTTGAAAGGTTAAAGGAAGCAGTGAAGAGGGGCGTTAAGGAGATAAGATTAACAGCCCTTGATACTGCAGCCTATGGAAAAGACATAGGTTATGATCTTCCATCTCTGCTCAATGAGATAGATGAGATTGAGGGCGATTTTATGGTAAGGGTAGGAATGATGGAACCCTCAAATACCCTTGAAATACTGGATGATCTGATTGAATCCTTTAAATCAGATAGGATCTTCAAATTTTTCCATATACCACTCCAGAGCGGTGATGATTCCATATTGAGGTCCATGGGCAGGGAGTATACTTCAAATGACTTTATTTCAATTGTTGAAAGAATAAGAGGTGAATTTTCACATTATACACTTTCCACGGATGTAATAGTAGGATTCCCGGGGGAAAATGATGAGGCATTTGAAAGAACGTATGATGCTGTTAATAAATCCAAACCTGACATAATGAACATAACTAGGTATTCCCCCAGAGAGGGTACCAGAGCATATGGTTTGAAACTTGTTAAATCCTCTTTGGCAAAGGAATGGTCAAAAAGGCTCACTGATCTTCACAGGAAAATTAGTGAAGAGAGAAATTCACTCCTACTTGGTGAAAAAATGGATGTAATTGTTACAGAAAAGGGTAAATCTGGTTTTCTTGGTAGGACGAAAGGTTATAGGCCTGTTGTAATTGATGATGCGGAATTGAACAAACATTATATGGTGGAGATAGTTTCCACAACACCCTATTATCTAATAGGAAAGAGATTGTAGTGTTACTCACAAAAAAAGATTTAAGATATGAATTACATTACAATAAACTCATGGAATTTAGATTTTTAACCATTGATGATTACGATAGTGTGATAAAGCTATGGGAAAGAGCAGGTTTAAAATTTAAACCTGAGGGTAGGGATAGAAGGGATTTCATTCTAAAGCAACTTGAGAGGTATCCTGATATGCTCCTCGGGGCCTATGATGATGGGAAGCTTGTGGGCATTGCCCTTCTCACTGATGATGGAAGGAAAGGATGGATAAACAGGCTTGCGGTTGATCCAGATTATAGACGAAGAGGAGTGGCAAAGGGATTGATTGAAAAATCTGAGGATATATTCAGGAAAAAGGGTATACATCTATTTGCAGCCCTTGTTGAGGATTGGAATATACCATCTCAGAATCTATTCTCCTCTGTGGGTTACAAAAAGCATAACGATATATTCTATTTTACAAAGAGGGATTCAGATGAATATTGAAATCAGGGATCTTATGCTCAGGGCAAATGAGATAAGGAGACTCGCCATTGATATGATTTACAATGCGCAATCTGGACACCCTGGGGGATCTCTGTCATCAGCGGACATTCTTTCTGCACTTTATTTTAAGGTGTTGAGGGTGGATCCTAAAAATCCTCTGTGGGAGGAAAGAGATAGATTCGTATTGAGCAAAGGTCATGCATCTGCAGCTTATTATGCAGCTCTAGCCCTAAGGGGTTTTTTTCCACTTGAGGATTTAAAGACCTTTAGGAAGATAGGTTCAATGCTTCAGGGGCATCCAACAATACATGTGCCGGGTGTGGACATGACAACAGGATCCCTAGGTCAGGGTTTCAGCAATTCCCTAGGTATGGCCCTATCCGCAAAAATTGATAAAAAGGATTATCTTGTTTATGTTCTCCTGGGTGATGGAGAATGCAATGAGGGCATAGTATGGGAGGCTGCATTGAGCGCAGCCCATAATAATCTTGATAATATAATAGCAATACTTGACAGGAATATGTACCAGCTTGATGGGGCAACTGAAAAGATACTCTCCCTTGAACCTTTGCAGGATAAATTCAGGGCATTCGGGTGGAATGTATTCAATGTTGATGGCCATAACATAGAGGAGATACTTAATGCCATAGATATGGCAAAAAGAAGGAATGGGAAACCAAATATGATTATAGCTAGGACAATAAAGGGTAAGGGTGTCTCATTCATGGAAAACACGCATGAATTCCATGGAAAGGCACCAAATAAGGAGCAGTATGAAAGGGCAATAAAGGAACTGGATGAGATTGAACATAAGATTAAGGGGGCTGATCCTAATGAATGAAAGCCAGAGACAGGCATATGGTGAAACACTTGTTAAGTTAGGATCGGATAGAAGGATAGTTGTGCTTGATGCGGACCTATCATCCTCAACGCATACCATAATGTTCCAGAGGGCATATCCAGATAGGTTCTTTAATATGGGAATACAGGAACAGAACATGGTAGGTGTTGCCGCTGGCCTTGCAATGTCAGGGAAGATACCCTTTGCAAGCTCATTTGCAGTTTTTGTTGTTGGGAGGGCATACGATGTTATTAGACAGAGCATAGCCTACACAAACGCAAATGTTAAGATAGTAGCAACACACGGTGGTATTACCGTGGGTGAGGATGGTGCTACACACCAGATGCTTGAGGATCTGGGGATTATGTGCGGTTTGCCAAACTTCAGGGTAATTGCGCCTGCCGATGCACAGGAAACGAGGCGCGTAATTGAGAATATCGCATATGTGGATGGGCCCTTCTATGTAAGACTATCCAGGGAGAAGGTGCCGACAATACTTGTCGATGAGGTTTTTGATATTGGTAAAGGCATAGTTATCAGGGAGGGGGATGACATAACATTGATTTCAACGGGTATAGTGCTGAGCAGGGTGATTGAAGCAGCAGAAACTCTTGCGAAAAATGGGATCTCAGCATCAGTAATACATATGCCAACACTCAAACCCATCGACAAAGATATTATAGTTAAATATGCAATCAGGACAGGCAGGATAATAACAGTTGAGGAACATACAGTATTCAACGGACTTGGATCCAGGGTGGCGGAGGTATTATCCGAAAACCATCCAACCAGGCTTTCGAGGATTGGTATAAATGATGTATTTGGAGAGAGTGGACCAGGTTGGGAACTACTTGAAAAATATGGTATTAGCGCAAAAAATATATCAGAAAAGGCCATATCAATGGTGAGATCATGAAGATATTTCTCGATACAGCAAACATAGATGAAATAAGGAAGGCCAAGGGGCTTGGTGTACTTGATGGAGTAACAACGAACCCTACCCTAATCTCGAAGGAGGCACACAGGGGTACATTCAAGGAGATTGTAAGGGAGATACTGGATGAAGTTCCTGGGCCAGTAAGCCTTGAGGTAACATCCCTTAGGTATGAAGAGATGGTAAGGCAGGCGGAGGAATTATCTTCACTGGGTAAGAATGTTGTTATAAAGGTACCCTTAACCTCTGATGGTCTCAGGGTAATAAAAACATTGAATGAAAAGGGTATTAGGACAAATGCAACACTTGTATTTTCAAGCAATCAGGGATTGCTTGCTGCGAAGGCAGGTGCCACATACGTCTCACCCTTTGTGGGAAGACTTGATGACATAGGTGAATATGGAATGAGGGTAGTGGAGGATCTTAAAACAATATTCACAAACTATGGATTCAAAACTGAAATAATAGTTGCAAGTGTAAGACATCCCATACATGTCTATGAGGCATCACTCATAGGTGCACATATAGTCACCATGCCTTACCAGGTTCTTGAGAGGATGTTACAGCATCCCAAGACGGATGAGGGTATACAGAGGTTTATGGAAGACTGGAAAAAGGTCAGACAATGAATATCGAGGGCTTGCATGGAAGTGCCAGTGCCCTCTTATTACCAGGATCCTCCTCGGAATTGAGTATTACCTCACATGAAAGTTCTTTCTTTATGTATTCTATGGAATTTCTAATTATTTCCTCCTCATTCTCAGGGCAGATCTTATCGAAAAGCCTCTGACTTATTATCTGTTTCAGCAGTGAGTATTCTATCTTATTTCTTGCTTCTTTGAAGGCCCTGGATTTATCCTGCTTTGCAAGGTTCATGAGATGCTTCATCCTTTCACCTGCTGTATATATATATATCTTCTTTGGATTTATTCCTGATACCTTCAGTATGTTCCTTATGTCCTCCAGTATCTCCTCCACATAATTCACAGAGTTTATCACAGAGAAATCAATATCCCCAGGTTCAGGGTACCTTTCCAAGGAAACGAATGTATTGTGACCAAGCCTGTGCCAGTATTCTTCCGCTAGGTGAGGTATAACAGGAGCAAGTGCTCTTATCCAGTCATCAATTATTATCCTCAATACTTGTTTTCTCCTCACCTCCCCTTCCCTTTTTTCATAGTACCTTATGTCATTGAGGAAATTGAAGAATATTTCAATCATGGCATCTCTGAATCTATAATTTTCCATAAATTCTATAGCCTTCTTTATTCTCAATCTGAATATGTTGATGAGATAATAATCCATATGCCTAAGGTCTGTGGGGGCAGAATATGTTAATGATTCCTCAATGAGGCTCTTAAACCTTTCAAGTTTTTTATCCAGGGATCTTACCTCAGTCTCCCTCCAGTCAAGAACTGTATCAAAATCCGCATTCGTTATTATGTATAGCCTGAAAAGGTCGGCAGAATATTTTTCTGCAATGGTTGCAAGTGGTATAACATTACCCTTAGATTTTGACATCTTGGCCCCCTCGCTTATTAACATCCCGAGTACCATAATCCCCCGGGGCTGTTTATTCCTTTCAAATATGGCTGCATGGTGGAAAAGGTAGAATGTGAAATGATTGCTGAGATGTGCAACGGATGAAACCCTCAGATCAACAGGATACCAGTATTCAAAGGATTCCCTTGCCTTCTTGAACCTTTCCATTCCATTGAATTCCTTGCCAAGGAAGATATAATCCAGGACATCTTCAGTTAACTCCTCTGGTTTAATTCCCATTTCCCTCAATATGTCAATTATGGTATAAAATGCTGTGTATATGGTGCTATCAGATAATGATTCAATAATCCACCCCTCCTCAAATGGAAAATTGGTTCCAAGACCCCTCCTTCTTACGCAAGGTCTTTCCCTCAACCAGTCCACAACATCATGGAATTGGGAGGAAAAAGAGGGGGGATAGAAATTCATGGAATCAATCAGTTCGTGTGTCTTTTTCTTCCATTCTGGATTTGAATAATCCAGAAACCACTGTCCCCTTACTATTGCAACTATTACCTTATTTCCTGACCTTGTAACAGCTTTCCTTGAAGTCTCATAGAATTTAATTGCATAGTTGTTCTGAATCATCCAATCCTTTACATTTTCCTTGATTTCACTTACCTTTTTTCCTGAGAAAATACCGCAGTTTTCACCCATTATACCGTGGTAAAATTCCAGTCTGTATATCTCCTCTGAGAGCTCATCAAGTCTTGGATCCAGCTGATCCTTTATTCCATTTTTTTCAACTATCTCCTTGGCGGGAAGATCGCCCATATCCAATACTCTAATAACAGGTATAGGTTTTATCCTCCCTTCCCAGAAATTTATATCCCTTAGGGCCACATAATCGTAAGGAGCATGTGCAGGAACAGATTTTACGAATCCGGTGGCATTATCCGGATCCACAAATCTTGCCTGGAGTATTGGTATTTCCCTTCCATATATGGGTTCCTTTGCAAATTTACCAACGAAGTAATCACCCTTATATTCCTCAATCTTCTCAACATCATACAACTGATAGCACAGTTTCTCAAATGCCTCCTTACTAACAAAAAAATATTCACCATTGGCCCTGGCCTTGACATATATTGCATCTGGATTTACCCATATATTTGTTACACCAAAAATTGTTTCAGGTCTGAGTGTCCCCGCAAGTATATATCCATCCTGGAATCTGAATTTCACGGCCAGGAATTCAATAATTGTAACTTTGTTTGTATCCCCATCCTTAATATCATCCTCACCAACAGGATTACCGTCCACTATACTGAATGTAATTGGATAATCACCTTTTTTAAGGTATCCCATACCATGGAGTTTCCTGTATTGCCATTCAACAAATTTGTTATAGAATGGTTCCGCTGTATGAAATCTTTTTCTCCAGTCTATTGAGTATCCTATGGTCTCAAAATCCTTCTTTATTTTCTCAGAAAAATAGAGTGCAATATTTTTAGGATCCTTAAAACTCTCCAATATACTATCTATTTTTTCATCATCATTCTCATAAAGCCTTAGGTATGATCTATAAAGTTCAATCATCTCAGAATTATTATTTCTTATTGAATCAGCTATTGCAAGTATAGGCGTTCCGGTCACGTGGAATGCCATGGGAAATAGAACATTGTAACCACGCATGCGCATATACCTGGCGATCACATCCCCATAGGTATAGGCCCTTCCGTGGCCAATATGAAGTGGTCCGTTAGCATAGGGATAGGGTACCGTAATAAAGAATTTTTTTCCATCTGGTGATGGTTCAAATATATGTTTTCCCTTCCACTGTTCCTGCCACTTTTTTTCTAACCCGGAATTCATTGGGAAACATATTGCTAAATCTGATAAATATTTTTCTTAAAATTAACCACATTAGAAATAATAATATTTTGATTTTATGAAGAATGTTTTTTTGCCATTGAAAAGAATAAAATATGAAAGAACTCTGCACTGCTGCCTGAAAATATGCATTGATCTTAAAGCTCCCGTAAACATATTAAAAAGTTATATGAAAAGGCTGATTTGATCCAGGATACATGAAGGGTTAAAAGTTCTATCAGATGAAGCCTTGAACTGGTCTGAAGATGGTAAGTTGTATTTTTAAAAAACCCTAAAACCAAGGAAAACGTAATATAACATCCATATAATATATGTCCCATGAATAGGAATTTAAGGGCCTTTAAGTGGTTCATGGAGACATTCCTGAATAATGGGTATGAAAAGCCAGTGTATGGCTCCTACAAATTACTACACGAATGTAATTTAAGGTGTGAATTCTGCAATGTATGGAGGACACCTATGAAGGCCCTTGATACAAAGGGCGCCATGAAGGTGATAGACAGGCTGGCGGATTCAACAATTACTGTACTTTCACTTGAAGGTGGAGAGCCATTGTTGAGGAAGGATCTTCTTGAAATAATTAAGCATGCACATGAAAGATCGTTCTACCTTTTCTTTACCACAAATGGAATATTGCTCCCCAAGGCACCTTTAAAAGAATTCTCTAAATATTTAGACTTTATACACATATCCATAGATGAAGGTCATGGTAATCTTTTTCTCCTTGATGATCTAAAAAAATATGTGGACATGGGTTTGAGGATCACAGTACAGACTGTAGTTACAAAGAATGACATTGATAGCCTCAGGGAGAAGGTAGAGAAGGTCCATAATGCTGGTGCCAGGATATTAATAATGCCTGCAGTTCACTTTGATGATGTCCCAGATCTCTCACCAGATAGAAAATTGATGCACGATAAACTCCTTGAGCTCAAGAGGGAGTTTGGAGGTACTGTAGTAACAAGCAGGGCATTCATAGATGCGCTTGAAAACCACTATACCTGCCATTCCTACGGGCTATCAATAGAGTCCAATGGTGATGTCATATACCCTTGCAGCGTTATAGGAAGGAAGATAGGAAACCTGATTGAAAATGATCTGGAAACAATACTCTCAAGTGAAGAGGCAGAAAGGGGAAGACAGATGATGTATTCTTGTAAAAGGGAATGTTTCCTTTATCTGCATGCAGAAACCTCAAACTTCCTGAAACCAAAGAATCTTGCAAACTTTCTGATGGATACTGTGGAGGGATATTTTCTCAAATAGTCCAGGTCTCAATCCTTTCCCTTCCTTTTCCAGGCTTCTTACCCCTGGAGATCCTTACACTTCCTATTTCACCTGTTCTTTTCACGTGTGTTCCGGAGCACTTCATCTCAATAAATTCACATACCCAGTGTCTTATTCCATTTTCATCGGTCCAGGTAATTATCTCATGGTCTCCAGATATGAACCTGTTCACCTCTTCCTCAATGACCCTGAGATCTTCATCCCTGAATGGAATATCTGTAATATAGTCCTGCCTGTCCTTCTTTTCATCAACTAGGCCAGATGAATATGGTTTAACATCTGGAAAATTCTTTAATATAAAATATTCAACGATGTGTGATGCAGAATGATGTTTCATTATTCTGTATCTTCTTTCCCAATCTATGTAACCCTTTACCTTCATACCTACCTTAAATATAGATGGATCCTCTACCTCATGGTATACAGTATCATCCTTTTTTATGGTATTCCTTACAGCTGTGGAATCTATTCTTCCAGTATCGCCCACCTGACCACCACCCTGCGGATAAAATGCTGTCATATCAAGTATTATGTAATTACCATCAATACCTACAACAGTTGCCTCAAATTCCTTCAGGTAGGGATCCTCCCAGTAAAGTTTCCTTGTGGGCATGATGCGGAGGGCCGGATTTGAACCGGCGAACCACTAAGGACGAGACCCTGAATCTCGCACCTTTGACCAGGCTCGGTAACCTCCGCCTGTGAGGATAAAAAATAAAATGTTATATTAAAGTATTTTCAATAGATCAGATTTTGTTATTATGCCGGTCACCTTTCCCTTGCTTGTTACGAGCACAGCAGGATAATTTCTGAGCAAATAGGAAACAATCTTTATTGGTGAGTTTTCAGGTACCTGTGGGAATGAATCATCCATAAAATCCCTTACCTTTAGTCTTCTCATCTCTGAAACTGATGTTCCATTCGCAATCTTTTGTCCTATCCTGCTATCAGTAATACTCCCTACAAGCATACCGTTTTCAAACACTGGAAGCTGTGAGAAACCTCTTTCTAGCAGTATCTTCATGGCCTTTTCCAATGGATCGTCCGCATCTACATATACTATCTCCCTTGTCATAATATCCTGTGCACATAATTCCTGCCCCTCCTTTTTACTAATCTCCTCCTCCAGGACAGAGAAGATTTTCTTAACATTTTCATAGGTAGGATTTAAATCACCACTCTCCAACCTCGCTATGTAGGACTGGCTCAAACCTGTAAGACTAGCGAGTTCTTTTTGAGTTATGCCCGCCCTCTTACGCATGTTTTTTATGTCTTTTATATCTGGAAGCATCCAATCTTCCCTAAGTACAAATTCTATTTAAACATTGACAAAATCAGTAGGGGATTATTAAAAAGTTCTTAGTTATTGAAGCCTGAATACAGAAAAATCCTAAATAAGGGGAAAGAATAAAATAGTAATAATTGAATTAATATTACCCTTATAGCCCCGTGGTGTAGCGGTCAAGCATGCGGGACTTTGGATCCTGCGACGGCAGTTCGAATCTGCCCGGGGCTGCTATAATTTCAAGGAATAATAAAGAATAATGAATGAAACATCTATTACAAAGATTCCGAAGGCCTCCACCTCTGCAACAGATTGCCAGGGGATTATGTAGGCAACGACTGGTGAAACAATTGTTATTGTTAAAAGTGTAAATCCCAACCTTTTCCTATCTCCTAAAGTCAATCCTAAGGCTATGGTCAATATTGCAATTAGTGATTGTGTCAGCTACTTCTAAGCTAAAGCTTCGGAGCTTGTTGCTGGTCTCCTGCTCCACCCGTGGGTGGAGTTTCATTGAACCGCAACGATCGGCTGGCTGACTTTCCCTTGCCAAGGGAAGGAGGCTATTCATTATCCCTTTCGGGAAATGCTCCACAGCCTGGTTTCAGCAGAGGGCTTGAGGCATATACCCCTTCTCCTTACGGAGACTTGCCACTGAAAACGATTTGCTTCGTTGTCCAACTTAGCCGTCTTACCCTTCGAGAGTGTGCCTTACCATTTCAGGTGTGGACAACAACATTTAATAGTATTACTTATCATGAAATTTTTTTATTGATGGAAATCCGTGTATCTCCTCCCTGAAGGTCGGAGTTTTACTGCTTCCCTCAAACTCCCAACTTTTTTATAAAAATGAATAACCCGCATTCTCTAATCTATTCCTTGAAACTTTGATACCATATATTGAATAGGATGATATGATTATACCAGTTACCACCATTGCCAATATATTATAAACGAATGGATAATTTGCATTGTCACTTCCCAGGGAACTGAAGGCCTCTCTTTGGAAGATAAACCATGGATTTAGCACAACAGAAAGAATGATCATTGACCAGGAATAAAATATGGCTATTATTGGTAAGAGTCTGATTATTCTTATGATAACATATATGGAATGGGAAAATAAAAGGATTGAGGTAAAGTGCCCATAGTAAGCCCCTTTCTGTTTCAGGCAACATTCGACTAATGCGCCCTACCCGATGGTCAAGAACCTATCATCCCATCTGTTTGGGCTTGCTCACCCGGGGTTGGCCGTTTCAACAAATCTCAGGGAAAGTCATCCCCAGCGGGAATCATCCTTATTACCTGAGCTGTGGCGTTTCTGTTCCATTGCCATCCCTCTCGGGATCCTGCCTTGCGACAGGCCGGGCCGTTCGTGAGAGGGGACTTTCCTCATCGAAAACCCCTGAGGGTTTTCAACGTCAGTTGCCCTTGGGCTCTTTACCTCAATTAATAATTTAATTAAATAGATTAATCTTTTGGATTGAGGTGATCAATAAACCAATCCCTTATAAGTTCAAGCCTCTTTACCCTGTGGTTAGGTTTACCCGATCTTGAAAGATCGTGGTTTTCCCCAGGGAATATTGCCATCTCAACCTCTCTGTTGAAGAACTTCAATGCTGTGAAGAGTTGATATGCCTGCTCTATGGGGCATCTGTAATCTTCATCTGAATGAATGATGAGCAAAGGTGTTTTTACATTCCCCGCATACTTCAGTGGACTCTTTTCCCAGTAATTTTCTATATTATCGAATGGTGCTCCACCTATCTGGTCTCCGTTGAATTCTGGCCCGATATCTGATGTTCCAAAGAATGATATCTGGTTACTGATGGATCTCTGTGTCACAGCAGCCTTAAACATATCATTATGGCCTATGATCCAGTTTGTCATAAAGCCACCGTATGAACCACCTGTGACCCCAAGTTTTCCTTTATCAAGATTAAAATTCTTCATGCAATAATCCAGTCCCTCCATTATGTCAAGATAATCCCTCTCCCCATAATGACCTTTGATCTGGAGCGCAAATTTTTCACTATATCCATCACTACCCCTGGGATTCATGAAAATTACATTATAACCGCTGGAGAAAAGTAGATAAAATTCGAACATGAATGCATTTCCATAAGATGTTTTAGGTCCACCATGTATTTCAAGGATGGATGGTGAATCCCTCTTTTCATTCAATAATGCCCAGCCCTCCACCTCCTCACCATCCGAAGCCCTGAATCTGAAATTCCTAGGTTTCTGCAATCCTATAAAATATTTGTTGAATGAAGTTAATTTTTCATCATCCCTGTAAATCTCCTGGGGTTCATTTATCCTCTGTGCAATCATATATATTCCATCCCTGGAGGGATGGAAGAAATCTATGGAAATCTCGCCTGATAGAATTTTCTTATGCCTGAATTTTTTAATATCAACTGAGAATATTGATGATGAACCACCTTCATTGGCAAGGAAATATAGAGAATCATTCAGCCATTTAATGTGTTTTCCCATACCCATCCTAGAATCCGAATTTATTGAATTTCCGATGGATATATCCATATCGCAGGTGAGGCACTTTGCAGATTTCTTATAAATATCATATATATATAAACGTCTGTGCTGAAAAATGCTTGAGCTATTATCTGAATATGTGAAGGCAATGTATCTCCCGTCCGGTGAGAATTCAACGTCTGAAAAAGATCCCTCCATGGGTAATTTCTCCATCTTTCTGCCGCGTATTATGTAAAGGTTATTCCAGTAAAGCTTTTGCCCATCGATTGAAAGAATTGCAGCCACCTCATCATTAATTGAAACATCATAATCCTGAACAATATATGGTGAATCTGTAATTTTCTTTATTCTTCCATCAAGATTTATGGAAAATAGCGTGGGTCTTTTGTTGTATATAAAACCCTTTCCATTGAAATAGAATGGATATCTTTTTATGATTTTTACATCATCCGATTTTTCCTCCTGGTTTGAGATGAAGAAAAGTTTATTCCCTTTTTTTGACCATTTTAATGAAGAAACATCCTTCCTCTGGGCAATTTGTACAGACTCACCACCCTTCAGAGGAATTCTCATTATTGAGACCTTACTCTCAATCTTCCTCAAGAAAGACATGTATTTTCCATCTGGTGAGATCTTTGGAGAAGAATCCCTCGGTCCCGAGGTGAATTCATTTAAATCCTTTAGTGACCATATCCTGCTCTCATAATCATTCCTCTTCTTTACACTCTCTGTTATAACAAAGTAAATATCATCCTTCCCAGGCTCAAGATCACTGATGAATCTAATCCTATAGAAATCTTCAACTCCTATCTTCATAGCAATTGCATGAAAATGCAATCATAAAAACCTTTTCACACAGACGCTCCATAAACAAAATTTATAAACAAGATAGTAATGAATATAATAATGGAAGGACAGGCAAAAATTAAGGTGGTTACATTTTGGAAGGATTTTTGCCCGTATTGTAAGGGAGGGGAATTGTGCAAATTCCACAGAATACTTGAAGAGAATGGGGTAGATCCATCAAAACCCTCATTTATAAATGTTAGAAGAATGGGAAAGAAGTACAGTATAAGGATCTTCTACCAAGGAAGAGGGAATGGAGGTATAGAGATATCTCTTTCCATACCAAATCAGCAGTTGACCGTTATAGGTGGTGCTGGAAGCAATAGGAAGAGCCTGCTTACACTTATATTCACTGAAAATATATTTCACGAGATTTTTTTGATCTCAGGGAATGAAGAAATTAAGAAACTTAAGGCAATAAATTTTGATAAATTACAGAAAATATACAAAAATTCCATAGGAGACTGAAAGTATTAATAAATTATCCTCATAACCTTCTCCATGGATCCATATCTATACCTTTCGATTCTTTTATTCATAATACTCATAATGTTCATTGCACTTTACATACATTTAAGAATAAAGATGGAAAAGAAGGCTATGGATACATTCAAAATATGGATGAACAATACACTCATAACTGAAAGGGAAAACATAAGAGAATCCATAAGAAAGGAATATGAAGCCCTTTTTGAAAAATGGAAGAGGGATTACTCAGATGAAATTAGGAAGGAGGCCATAAAAAAGTCACAGGATGTGTTGAAGGGAAAGGTAACTGAGCAGATAGTACCATATTTCCCAGACTTTCCATACGACCCCAGGGATGTAAGATTTATAGGCTCACCTGTTGACCTGGTTGTATTTTCTGGCCTGAGGGAAAAGGATATTGTTGATGAGATAGTTTTTGTTGAAATTAAAACTGGAAAGTCGAGACAGAGTGAGAATGAGAAAAAGGTGGAGGATGCTGTAAGGAAGGGAAGGGTATCCTACAGGGTCATAAGCCTATCTAAAGGAACTTTATGATAATCTTCTTGTTTCCCTCTGAGTCCTCCTCAACTTTCATTATCTTTTTTTGAATCTTTTTGAAGAGTGCCTCAAGATATCCCGATAGGAATAGTGAATATTCCTTGCTTTTTATGTTTGATATCCTTATCACAAACTTTTTATCGCTCAGGGCCTCATATGTTACGTTGAATGAAGGTGCATATTTCTTTATGTCACTGCATATGGAGTTTATTATCTTCTGGTTACTCTCAAAGGGTGATAGAAGCCTTATGCCAGGGCTTGAAAACTTTTTACCATAGCTGAATCCAAGCTGGTTTAGAAGCTTTGCATCCTTGAGCGCATAGGCAGAGGCATCCAGTATCCTTTCAAAGTACCCGGGTGAAAACTCATCATCGGGGTCTATGGCATCTATCCTTGGCGCTATCACATTCCTTTCATTCACCTTTTTGGTGAATTCCTCTTTTCCGAATGCCCCCTTCTTTTCCTCCACGAAATCCGCTATATACCTTAGTGCATATCCGCTTACCATTTTAACCACCTTTTTGTCATCTTATTTTTTATTTTTATATGATTTTTGTCAGACAAATATAACAATAGGATTATTTAAATTTTTTCCTCAAAATACCATTGCCTGGTAAAATTTAATAATAGAAATTTGATAATGGTTTAACGGTGTTGACTTTGTTTAAAACTCTTGCTGTGTTAGGTCTGCAGTTTGGGGATGAGGGAAAGGGAAAAATCGTGGATTATCTTTCCTCGAGTTTTGAGATAGTGGCCAGGTATCAGGGGGGAGCAAATGCAGGTCATACTGTTATAACCGGCGGTAAGGTATTTAAGTTCCACCTGATACCAAGTGGAATCCTTCATGGTACCATATGTGTTCTCGGTAACGGGATGGTGATAGATCCCATCCAGTTACTGGAGGAAATGAAAATGGTTCAGGATTATTCTCCACAAAAGAAATTGAGGATATCTGAAAGGGCACATGTTGTAATGCCATATCATAAGGAACAGGACAGGGTAGAGGAAGAGAAAAAGAGTAATAGAATAGGAACTACAGGAAAGGGAATAGGCCCCGCATATGAGGATAAGTATGGTAGAATAGGGATTAGGATGGTTGATTTAATAAACAGGGAGAGGCTTGAGGAAAAGGTAAGGCTTGCCCTCAAAATGAAGGAGGGAATAATTGAAAAATCATTCTCTGTTAAAGATATTGTTCAGGAGTATCATGAAGCGGGCCTTAGATTAAAGAAGAACATAATTGATACAGGCGAATTTCTTAGAAAGAGTATTGAGGAAGGAAGATCCGTATTGTTTGAGGGTGCACAGGGTACACATCTTGATGTGGATTTTGGTATGTATCCTTTTGTAACCAGTTCAAATACATCTATCGGAGGTGCAATAACAGGTCTTGGCATACCACCACATTATATATCAAATGTTATGGGAGTAGTTAAGGCATACACAACGAAGGTAGGTGAAGGGCCATTCCCCACCGAAATCAAAGGAAAGATAGCTGAGGAAATACTAAAGAAGGGGAATGAGTATGGGACCACTACAGGAAGGCCCAGGAGAATTGGCTGGCTAGACATAAACCTCGTAAGGTATTCAGTAGAACTCTCTGGTGTTAGGTATATAGCCATAAGCAAGATAGACATACTTTCAGGGCTAGATGAGGTTAAGGTATCTTATGCCTATGAATACAATGGAAAGATCACAAGGAAAATACCATCAGATCCAGCTGAGATATCCAAACTTAAGCCAGTTTACAAGGTATTTGATGGATGGGAATTTACAGGAAAGGATTTAAAGCATGAAATACCAAAAAATATGAAGAAGTACATAAAATTCATAGAAGAAAAAACTGGTGCCAAGGTAGTAATAATTTCCCTAGGAGCATCCAGAGAGGATACAAAATTACTTGGAAGAATCAAGTAGTTTCTTTATTTCCTCTAGCCTTACAGATGTTTCCTCTATCTTTTCCTTCAAATTCTTGTAAAATTCGTTAAGGTTACCAATTATCTTTGCACCCTCTGGTGTAGCTGTAATCATACCTTCTGTCTCAAGTACCCTGAGGGAATACCTCACCCTGTGTGGAGGTATTTCAGTTATCTGAGAGATCCTCATTATACCCATTGACCCCTCCCTCTCCAGCAATTTTAGTATCTTAAGATGTCTTTCAAGTAGATTTAGTTCCTCCATCAGATCCTCTATAAATGTGTAGGTAGTTTCCATACATATACACCATGTAATAACATGGCATGCAAGTATTTTAAATTAATGTA
>PNIT01000038.1 GCA_002878135.1 Candidatus Aciduliprofundum sp. | reverse complement strand
CAGGGTTCATAGGCAGAAACATTGTGAGAAATTTAAAAAATAAGGGTCATTATGTTATCACCCTTGATATAAAGGATAAGGATAGCATGGCGGATGAGCATATCAAGGGCAACATACTAGATCTGAACCTTCTCAAGAGGGCATTGAGGGATGTTGATTATGTATTTCACCTTGCCGCTGTTACATCACCCCCTGAATTCGAGGACATATTTTCCAATGGCTATGAAACAAATGTTCTCGGAACATATAATGTTCTTGCATCATCCCTTCACAACAATGTGAAAAGGGTAATTCTTGCATCATCCTCATCCGTTTACGGAGATTCTAAAACAATCTCAATTGAGGATAATATCCCTGAAAATTACAGGAATTTCTATCCTGCAAGTAAAAGGATTAACGAATTAACGGCGAAGGTATTCATGAACTATGGTCTTGAGACAGTATCATTGAGATATTTCAACACCTACGGAATAGGTGAGAACACAAAGGGTAGCTATGCAAGCGTGATATGGAAATTCATTGATGACATAATGAACAGGAGGGTACCGGTGATCTATGGAGATGGCACGCAGAGAAGGGATTTCATCTATGTTGAGGATACAGCAAGGGCATCAGTACTTGCCATGGAGAGAGGAAAGAATGGTGAGGTATACAATGTTGGAACTGGTGTTTCCACAGACTTCAACACGATATTCAGGATAATAAAAGAGGAAATGAACTTTGATAAAGATGCCATATATGTTCCAAATCCACTGAAGAGCTACCAGATGTTCACACAGGCGGATATCACAAAATCTAAAAGGGACCTAGGTTTTGAGCCAGAATACGACATAAGGAGAGGTGTGAGAAAAATTCTTGAGGAGGTTAAATTTTTATCTTAGAGTAATAGTCATAAATATTTTTAATACCCTCCTCCAGTGAAACCCTTGCCTCAAATCCTAGTTCTTTTTTGGCTTTCTCAGTGCTTGCCTGAGTTACCATTACATAGTTTTTCATTGGATTCTCTATGTATTTTGGCTTAACTTCTTTACCTGTGATTTTTTGGAGAATTTCGAGCATCTCATTCAGGGAATATGACTTTCCAGTTCCAACATTGTAAATACCATTCATTCTTGATTTCATTGCCAGTTCAAGGGCATTGACAACATCGTCCACGTATACGAAATCCCTCCTCTGCTTACCATCACCGTAGATTACGGGCTGCTCATCCTTCATCATGGCCCAGAGGAACTGGGTTACGAGATTTGCATAATTCCTTTTGTATTCCTCCCTTGGACCGTAAACTGAAAAGAACCTCATCTCATTCCACTCTATGCCATAGAGGTCCTCATATACCTTTGCCAGTCTTTCTTCAAACAATCTTACCTCCGTGTAGAAATCAGTGATCTTTATTATCATGTCCTCCCTGTGTGGAGGCTCAAGACCATTGTAAACTGAACTCGTGGATGCTGCCACCATTTTTACCCCAAGCTCCCTTGCCATTTCAAGGATCGCGATACTTCCATCAACAAACTCAGATATTCTTTTTCTATCCTGCCTGTACATTGGTGATGCTGATGGTTTGCCAAGATGGTATATTCCATCTATATCATTCCATTTTTCTTTCCTGTAGAATTCATCAATCCTCATGGGATAAAATTCCACGTCAAGATCGCTGATTAAATTTTTGTTTCCTGTATGCAGGCTGTCAACAACAATGACATCATTACCCTTCTTCACAAGATCATGCACTAAATTTGATCCTATGAAACCTGCTCCACCCGTAACCAAATATTTTGCCATGAATAGTATATTGCAACATGTTATAAAAATTTTATATCCACCTGAATTTCCTGTAGTAGAGATCCCTTGCCCATTCTGGAACATATTTATAGAATCTTGAATGCCTGATTGTAAAGGCAAGCAGCGAAACTCCCTGTCCAACGATTTCTGAGATTACATTGAATTTGCTCTCATCATCATG
>PNIT01000037.1 GCA_002878135.1 Candidatus Aciduliprofundum sp. | reverse complement strand
GCCCAAGACGAGCACAAACAAGATTGACAAGAAGGAATTAAGAAAACTCCTTTAATTTTTTTTAGGTTATAGATTAAATACAAGGAAATAATTACCTTGAAGAGGTGATCGTATGGTAGTACCCCTGCTGAATACGGATACATTCATTGAAACGATTGTTGTTAGCGGTGTACTTGTTCTTTTCCTGGGTGGTATAATTTTTTATGTCATTGGAACCGAGGGAATGAAGAAGAAGAGCCTTTACATGGGTATAGGCGGTTTTATCCTTCTTGTTGTGCTTGCGGCCCTGGGATATTATATGGACGGCCTTGTTTATTTAGTTAACAATGTGATTGTACCTGTTATTTTCTATGTATTAGCAATCATAATAGGCGCCCTGATAGGGGCCATAGGGTACATTTTAATGATCCTGAAATAGGTCCATGAGATGTGATATGATCCTGTAAGTCATGCCCCAAATGATATCATTTCCATAGACAAAGCATTCCTCAATTGAATAATTATTCCCCACCTTTATATTTTTATTCAATCTTTTAAGATCAGATATCCTTGGCATTAGGAAATAGCTCACCTCACCTTTCTGTTTCCTCAATTCCCCAAACTCTTCCCTGAAACAAACAAATGGATAGACGTCCATCCCTGGAAAATTTCTTGGATGCTCAACATCCATTAGACCTATTATCTCAGCATCCGTTATGCCCGTTTCCTCCCTCAACTCCCTCAGGGCAGTAATATTTAGGTAAACATCCTCAGGCTCGAAATGACCCCCTGGAAATGAAACCTGCCCTGACCAGGGATCCTCAGGATTATCGGGTCTTTTAATCAATAATATCTCATAATGTGAGTTGAATAGAACACATACTGCAGCATCCCTTCCCTTTTTACCTGGGACCAGGATATCCCCCTTCAATTTTTTCTTTATAATCTCCACGAACAATTATTGGAATTTTGAGATATAACCTTTTTCAGTATCATCATAAAAAAATAAATAGTATTAATGTTTTCTTTTTTTGATGAAGAAAAGGACCATTTTGAGGAATGGAGTTACGCTAATAATATCCCTCACTGTAATCCTCATCTGGGTGCTTACCTATGGGGCTTTTATATACACCCTGCTTGGTGGATACGCCCTGGGCGTGAAGGTACCCCTCTATGTTGTCATCTTTCCCCTCTTTGCTGGCTATGTACCATTTCCATCCAAGGAGGTATACTGGCTTCTATTCACTTTCATAGTTATAACAATCTCAGGCATCTTCATACTCAGGGATTTCTTTGGATATGTTAAGAAACCAGACCATAGGGAGAATTTTGGTAGATTCTCTGAGCTATTCGCCGTTGTAATATCATTCACTCTTCTTTCTTATTTCATTTCAGTTATATTCACACAGCAATCAAACCCATTTGGAAATCCTGTATCAAGTGAACCAACCAATGTAATACTACTTTCACTCATGCACGCACCAGTATGGGAAGAGATTGTCTATAGAACGTTACTTCTGGGGCTACCCCTCTACCTCATATCCTTCAGGAATAAGCTGCCCTGGTACAGGGCTTTTGTGGGAGGGGGTTTCTCCGTAAAGAACAGGTCATCAATCATAATGCTCCTATTATCATCATTCTTTTTTGGATCTGCACACCTCTATTCATGGGAACCTGCAAAGTTCCCCAGCGTATTCATAGCTGGTATAATACTTGGGTATGTATTCCTCAGATACGGCATATATGCAAGCATTACCATGCATTTCCTTGTTGATTTCAGCGGGAGTTATTCATTCCTCAATGGTCAGTTATGGATTATTGCATCAACAATCCTGGGATTATTCATGATACTCTGGTTTGTGGTTGGAATACCATATTACTTCATCTACCTGGGTGAAATATTCTCTGGGAAGAAGGTTGATCGTTCAAAGGAAAAGGAGATGGAGAACCTTGTACTAGGTTATAGGATACAGTGTCCTTACTGCGGCTTCGACCAGTTCAGATACCTTGAGGATGGGAGTCTACAGTGCCTCAGGTGCGGATCAAAATTCAGGCTTGAAAAGAAATGATTCAGCGAGCATTATTATTATCAAGCCTTTTCCTGAAAAAGTTCAGGCTCATGAGAATAAAGAGGCCAGCTATTATGAAATCTATCCAATAGCCAAGATAATAGGAGATTATACCTGAGAATGTGGCACCTACCAGCACACCAATCTGAATAAGTGAGGTGTAAAGACCAAGCATCCTTCCTCTTGCCCTGTTCCCTATGGATTCAAAAACCATAACATTTGAAACCGTGTAAAATATGGAAAAGGCTATGCCAGCAGCGAGAGGATATATCAGTAAGTTCGTATAGAAAACTGCGAATGGTGCCACAAGGAAAATCAGGCCAATTGCTATGTATGAACCTCCCCTCAGAATAAGTGATTTTTTAAAATTTTCCTCAGTGGATATTATCTTTTTGTTATTGCCTATGTAGAAGTATGTGGCCGTCTGAACAAGCATACCTAAGAATATTACAAGGAAAACTGAGGATTCGCTCAGACCTACCTTTTTAAGGCCTGCCGGATAGACAGTGTTGAAAAGACCAGATCCTATGTAGAATAAAAATATTGCAAGGTAAAGTGTGAATATATTTGTTTTCATGAATTTTCTGAAGCTGAAATTCTTAATTGTATTCAATATGCTTTCATTTGTCAGCCTTACCCATACAAAAGGGGTAACGAATATCCTGGATATAAAGGCATGTAAATTCAGGGCAAAAACCTTCCTCTCCTTTTTCTCAACTGTCTCAGGTATTAGTATGTATGATAGATTTATTGAAATTAGTGATATGTAAAAAAGGATTATTATGAGCAGCTTCAGTGGTATGGCGTATGTCACAAGAAAGGAGAGGCCAAGACCTATGGTCCCACCAAGACTTCCAGCAAGCTGGAGATTGGAGAATGCAATCTTCCATAGATCCTCGGGGACAGTTTCCATAATGAGAAGATTTAGGGGTGATGCTGCCGCGGCAACAATGAATGAATTGAATGAATATATGGCTATTATCTCCAACGAACTTCTTGCAAAATATAGCATTATGAAAGATGCTGAGAGACCTATGTATGAAATAAGTATCTGTATCCTTCTCTTGGGATAAATATCAGAAAATTTCCCCCAGATATATGATGCTGGTATTGATATTAGAGTTCCAGCTGTTATTGCTATGGATGCCTCTATAACACCCCCTCCCCTCTCAAGGATATAAAGGACTACAAGTGTAGATAATGGACCCTGGGCTATGTTTGCAAATATGGTCGAATAAACCCAGCGCATGTTCTTTTTCTGCATGTTTCTGCTCCGATTTTTATCCAAAATGCATTTACATTTATCTTTTTTATCATGTTTCATTGAATCAAAGGGTAAATTATTTATAAAATGGTACCTCATGTTAAAAGGGTGGTAGAAAAATGAATCTGGGTATAATCTCACAGACACCATTGGTGAAGTTTGATGAAAATGTTGAAAGTGATGAATTGACATCGAAGGAACTTGAGAATTATAAACATAGCTATACGGTAGGTGGTGTTAGCATAATGGTAAATAATCTCATAGAAAGGCTACAGAAGGAAAGGTTTGCAAATAAGGTATTCTGGTTCTCTCTGAATCCACCAGCACCTAAGAGAATAATAATGAGGGAAAATTTTGAACTACGCCACATAAAAATGCCAAATAGGATGCTTAAATCATATACAAATTTCAAGGAGATATTATGGAACAACATACACGGATTAAAACACGGAAGATTCAGCAGGGAGGATTATCTTGGATTCTTAAATTACAACTGGCTTGCCACAAAGGAGATCCTTGAGATTGAGGAGAGGATAGACATTCTTATGATACACGACTATCAACAGCTTATGGTAGGGTCTATGCTTGGTCCAGTAAAACCCTCCGTGCTTGAATGGCACATTCCATTCATACCTGAAAATTTTACATTTCAGATAAAAAAATTTCTTGTTAACGGCCTTGAGGGTTTTGATACTGTAATAGTTAGTACGAAAAGGGATCTTGAAGGGTTGATAAGGGCAGGATACAGGGGAGTTGCATATCAAATCTATCCTAATATAGATCCAGAAAAATGGAAGAGGGTGCCTGAGGAAAAGGCCGTAGAGTTTGCTGAATCCTATGGTATTAAGGATGGGGATTTCATGATATTAAATGTTGCAAGGATGGATCCCATAAAATCCCAGGATACACTCATAAGGGCTGTCGCAATTCTTAAAAAATCTATACCAAACATAAAGCTGATGCTTGTGGGTAATGGTAGTTTTACCAGCAGTACTTGGGGTCTGGGGTCAAGCAAGGGTGAGATGCACAGGCAATTCCTGCAGAATCTTGCCAGGGATCTGAGGGTGGAGGACAGGGTGATTTTCACTGGATATCTCCATAATGAAGACCTATTCAGGGCATACCAAAGAGCGAACCTTTTCGTTTTACCTTCAAGGATGGAGGGTTTTGGCTTAACTGTTGTGGAGGCCTGGCTTTATGGAAAGGTAACCATTGTAAGCAGAGGTGCGGGAGTTTCAGAACTTATCACAGATGGTCTGAATGGTTATAAGTTTAATCCTGGGGATCACAGGGAACTTGCAAGGTTAATTCTTAAGGTGTACAAGGAAAGAAAAGATTCAAAGGAGATAGGTTTATATGCCAGAAAGATGGCTAGGCAGTGCTTCATTTCCAATGTTTATAGGCAGATAGAGCGTGTTTTAAAGGAAACCGCTGAGAATTTTAAACATTAAAAAAATATTTTATCAATTTAAAATTGAAGGGTTTTAAGGATTTTATTTTCTAATATTTTATCATACGTTCGATTTAAGTAAGATTTATATGCAACATTAATAATTTTTTAACATGAATAATGTGAGGGTAATAACATTTGATTTATATGGAACCCTGGTGGATTGGAAAAGTTCCATAGGAAAATCCCTAGACTTTATAATGCCAGGCCTGGTTGATGAATTCTTTAGAATTGAATTCAGGAATGTCAGCAATATCAAGGGCTTTGAGAGATATTCTGATATACTTAAAAAAACGTTAAAGGAAATTCTCTCTGAGAATGATATTGAATATGAGGATGAATATGGTGAAATGCTTGTAAGAATGTTTTCAAAGTCTCCATTCTTTCCTGATTCAATTTACGGACTTTTAAAGCTAAAGAAAATGTACAGTATAGGTATAATATCCAATACTGAGAGGAGATTGATTAATATCACACTTGCTGGTATGGAGGATCTTTTTGATTATGTTATTACCGCAGAGGATACCAGGTTTTACAAGCCTAATGAGATGGCATTCAGGGAAGCAATTAGAATGATGGATATCAAAAAGGATGAGATTTTGCATGTATCATCATATCCCCAGTATGATCTTGAGACAGCAAAGAAACTTGGAATAAGAAATGTTCATCTGAACAGGTACGGTTACCAATGGGATAATGAAATAAGGAGGCTGGATGAAATATTTAAATTTCTTTGAATCTCAATGATAATTAAATTACATGGGTAAAAAAATTTGGAGATTATTTATTGTATATACCATAGATAATTAACAGGAACATAAGAGGCAATGGATTCGCCTATTACAGCAACGTCATCAATGAATATTGCCTTGGGATAATTTGGTGATTCCCATGTCTGGAGGTTTGTACTGTTTGTTACCACCCTGAATCTTAGGATTATTGATTTACCATCAAATCCAGAGAGGTCAACTATGAGCCTTGATAAGGTGTTTGCTGCTACCCAACCGTATCCAGGTTGACCAGTGGATAATATGCCCGTGTAACTTGTTCCAGGAAGTGCACCAGGTGGAGTTGTTGTATTTTCACCTGAGTATCCCCAGCCAATCCTCACGCCATAGGTGAGTGATTGCCATGTGTTTCCATTGTCCGTTGAGACCTCAACCCTGAATATCTCCGGGGGCAATCCTGCGGAGGAATTAAGATTAAACTTGAAGTATGCTGACAATATAGCACTCCTTGCATTTGAAAGATCTATTGGAACAGTCATTAATGATGAATCTACACCAAGAGGTAATGCATCATTTCCAGAAATATTGAACATCCAGAAGTAGCTGTTAGGATTATTGTCAACTGCGTAATAATAGGTATTATTTCCTTTCCCAATCATGGTTGCATTAACTAGCTTCCAGTATTGAGAATTTCCACCGTTCACATGGACCTGAATGTTATCTATATACCAACCCCTGTAAATATCGAATGAAGTCTGCTGTAATGGTAATGCGAATTGGTAGAAGGTGAAATTTATTGCCACCATGGAGTTACCTATGAATGGTGTAAGATCCACCTTAACGAATTCCCAACCAAATGTACCTCCGGCACTTGCACCATTGAAGCACCAGTACATTGTATTTCCATAGCTATCCTTTGGCGCCATATTGTAGGCAAGATTACCCGAATATCCCGTGGTAGGCATTACATACTTCCATTTCCATGTTTTTCCATCATCATCATCTAATGTTCCCACTGTTATCACGCCACCATTCTCTCCTGGAAGCGCCCAGTACTTTTGCCAGAATGTTAAAGTGGCAGAAGTAACACCAACTAGACTGAAAGGTTTAGTTATTATTGTTCTATATTTGACGTAATTAAATGATACTATGGTGCCTGGAGAAGGACCAAGGGGTGTTGGTGGTTTTCCATATCCAGGAAGAGTACTTAGCGTTCCATTAACATAAAAGTTATCTATGTAAACAGAATAATCAATATCACTATTCCTATTCAAGGAAATTAAAATCCATACTACACCATTATCTTCACGATTATAGGTGGTCGATGGAGCAGTAAGGTTAAATTTCCAGTTTACTTTATACCAGGTATTTTTATTATAGACATTAAGAGGAAAGATTTTATATGATTGATTAGAAACAATATTACCATTGCTATCAAAGTTCCAGGGGGAATAGGCATTGAGTTTAAGATTAGCAGTATTTGGATTTGAGCTGAAATAAATATAAAATGTTACATTCAAAGATGTAAAGCCTGAGGCAAGTATTCTGGGGGACCACACGGAATATACATTGTTTTTACTAATATCCACACCCAGAGAATATGATCCTTTATATGCTATTGTGCTGGTTAAGTGCCAACTTGAAGAACTTGATGTTGAAGCCGGATTATTAACGGTCGGCCACCATCCCTTTGCATAAATATAATTTTTTTGAAGATTCGATCCATTCTGATTGTCTAGTGCAGGACTAGATGGGCCATAATAATATCCTCCACCAATTGCTTCAAATCCATCATAGAAGATCAAATATTCTCCGGTGGTGTTTGAAATTGAATCAGGCTTAAAATTTTGTGTAATACTATCAACCGATGGTTTTTTAATTAAAACACTTCCTCCTGGTGATGTGGATATAATATTTACAATGGCGCTGAATATCTGTGGGAGATCTGATCCAGTGTATGTATAGAAATATCTTGCTCCTGTAGTCCATGCCATGTTCCATAAATCACCTGCAGCACTCATATAGTAGCTTTTTCCATCAGTAGAGGAGATCGTTTGTTCGGTCCAATTTAAGGGGCTATTGTAACCCGCTGTATTATTATAAAGTGGATTTGCAGGTGAAACCCCTATGCCTATGGTGAATACTGGAACAGGTGCAAATAGTAAACCATAAAATGGAGGATATTTTCCAGCTGCCCAGTCAGTGAACCAGTATGTATTTCCATTATAATCGTTGGTGTACCAATCTGCATATTTATTGTTTCCAGTTCCTTGGTTATACAATGTATATTTTGTATGATCATTTAACTTGTATTTTGTAAATCCTCCTGTAAAGTTATTTCCATCGAAGTATATTTCTTTGTTCCATACTCCCAAAGGCGAATATGTTAAGATCGGTGAATTTTGTGAAGGATTTCCATAGTACACGCCATTATCATCACCATCTGTAAGACTAATTATCGCTCTTATTGCCTGTGATTGAGGTCTAGAATTGGCAATCAAATAATTTATAGCCAATCCTACAGTACTCCAAAATGGTGTACCTCCATCTGGGCTAGTGTTATTTAATGCATTGGTTAAATTTGTTTTATTTGCATTTGTCATATACATAAATCCATATTTGTCCTGATAGATCTTTGAATAATCTGCCATTGTTGCAATCAAGCTAAATGTACTTGTTGGTAAGTTATTATAATCAAATATAAATACTGTTACTCTATCCTGTGGACCGAGTTGCTTCCACAAAAGATTAGAGAATGCAATTTGTACTAGTTTATATTTTGGCTGGGTGGCAGGAGAAATAGTTTCCCCCATTGAACCAGAAAAATCTATTACGAATGCAAGATCCAGAGGTGGTCTTACAGAAACAGTTCCTGTGCTTACCACCTCTCTTAGGTAATATGAATTTGGTGGTGAATATGAGAAGTTTTGTGTAATTTCATAATTCTTTGAGAGCGTGGTATTTATATTATATATCACATTTGTACTTATGTTTGTTCCAGACATAAATGAGAATGGACCCTCTCCATTTATGTTCAGGATAGTTGTTTCAGTATTCCAGTTTCCTGGGCCGTAGTTCATGTTATCCCAGAAATAATATACGGTGTAGGTCCTTATGCCTTCATTTAAGAAATTGAAGAGTTTTCCCCAGAGCCTATAGGTTCCATTGGTATTTATCTGTGTTAGCTGATTGTTTGGATCAACGTAAACTATTATATTCCTTGTGCTTCCTGCAAACAAAGGAGTCCATAGCATCTGGACTGTTACATTGGAGTTTCCTGGTATATAAACGGTCTGTGATCCTATTATGTCATAGTCCTGGTAAAATTGCACAAGAACAGACTGCCCCAAATAACCTATATTTGATATATTTGCAGAAATCACATACGAATGCTGAACTATAGGTATGTTCCCATAGTTACCAGTTACCTGTATATCAACGCTGTTTACAACAAACTGCGTCCTGTTGTCCTTAAAACCGAACCATTTAAGCAGCATGAAGGTAAGCCAGCTCTGTGCCTGTAACTGTGGATACCAGGGCCGATAGTTGTTTGACATCTCCCTTAAAATACCTTTTATTCCGGAGAAATCCAGTGGAAGTACGGCAAACTGTGAAGGACCATAGCTACCTCTTACACCAATTCCTGTTGTCTGCACGTTATTATATACCTTATAATAATAAGGATAAAGGCTCTGTAATGGAGTATTAGTTGCCGAGGCATTCTGGTCAAATATTGCACTTCCAGAATTGATTGAGATCTTCTGCATCTGCCCTGAGTATATAAGATCCATGCCTCTTGTTAACTGATCTCCACCATTTTTATAGTTAATACCAAACAATATCCAGGATCCCAATGAATACTGACTAGAAAATGAAACACCAATCTGGGATGCCAGGGAATAACCGTTATAGTTTGAATTTAAAAGTGCACTTCCAATATTTGATCCCAAGAAAATTATGCTACCGTTATAAATGGTCATATAATTCATTATTGCCTTTGCATCTATTGAATTCGATCCTCCCAGTGAATACTGATTTGAGCCACCCTCCCAAATAACAAGGTTATACTGGGAGAAAAATTCCCCCGTGGAATAGGAGCTGTTTGACCTTATGTTAGATTCATTGTAGAATGTATAGGGATAGCCCAAAGCCTGGAATGAATTGAATACTGATTTTATATTTGAGTAATTTGTATCATTTCCTACTATCAATGTTGAGAACTGAACATTTATTATTTCAGGGAAAAGATAATTTTCCGTGACAAAATTATTGTTCATATTTGGTTCGTTGAAGAGGTTATTCTGATCTACAACCACATAAAGTGTATGTATGCCAGGTGTTGCTGCAATCCAGGTGTAATTCATCAATAGTGTAAAATTTCCACCTCCATTGAGTGTCCAGGAGATTACAGAGTTATCCTTAGACTCTACAAGAAGCTGATTATCAATATAAACGGATACTGGAATATAGTTGAGAGGTGCAGGACCATTGTTCCTTACAGCTACAGTAATATTTATTGGCTTATGGTACAATGGATGATAATTGGAAACGATTATATCCGCAATTGCTAGATCATTAACATTCAGGCTATTTATTCCAAGTAGCCACATTATTAAGCGATATGAAAGGAAATTCTGCAAATATATTGGCCTTATGGATGAAAATTCGAATGAAAAATAGATTAATTTACCATTCCCATAGTTTCCATAAACAGCAACACTATTCCCTAATTGATTTTCAAGTAATGTATTGTAATTTCTAGTATTTATTAATATTATATTATAAGATTGTGAAAGAACTGAAGAGAACTGCGTCCCGTTCGGAAGTTTTAAATTTATTCCATTTCCTGATGCAATAACCGTATTATAATTATTTGAAGAAGATGTTGTAATACCGAATAGTGATGCATAATTTCCATTTGGATCTATGAACCAAATATTTTTACCACTTTGTACAAATTGTGTAAGTGCATTTAATTGAGAAGTTGTTATACTGTAATCCTTTTCAACCCATATAACAAGATCATATGATGATAAAGAATTCAGGTTCTGGGCAGAGATCACAGAATACATAAAATCATCAGCATTTAAATCGAATGTATAATATGACATAAGATTTGTTTGTGGATTATTTTCGCCATCAACAATCAATATCCTTGGAAGAACAGTGAAATTTATTGTCATAGAACCATTTGTTACCGTTGGATATGGATTTATGATATCCACCTCAAGCTGATGTGGCCCGAATTCAGGATCACCCCCTGAATAATTATAGCCCACGTTTGACCATGTGGTGGAGTATGAATAAACAGTATATGGATAAATGGAAAGGACAGGTGTAGGATTTCCAGATATATCGGCACTTTTTATTGCTACTGTCTTACCTTTATAAATATCCTTGAATAATAGTTGAAAATTCTCTACCTGAAGTGCTGAGCTGAATACATTTACTGTGATTTTAATTGAGCTCAAATAGAGGGGGACCTGTGAGCTTAGTTTTATTGCTGATATATTTAATGCCTGAAAAGTTGTAAGTCCAACGTTCACCAGGGCCTTAAATGGTTGAGCGTTAATTGTTGTTGTACTATTAATTACCTGCGAAGCATTTATCCAAACTGGATATGAACCCGCCTTTAAATTCTGCGCAACAACGCTGTATGTAAACTGGAATGGACCAATATATGACATCTGCTGTGTGCCTAGACCCAAGGAGCGTAGGTCTATTATTACTGTAGGTATTTTACCCTGTGGATTATATACAACAAAGGCATTAAATGTAGCCATTCCAGAATTTTTTATTGGTACTGGGGAATATGAAAAACCAGTTATTTTTATTCCCTGGACTCCCACACCTGACAACACATCCTGCCATACGAGGCTGTTAGAATTTTTATCTATAATATATAATGTTATGCCTGAAAGGTAGGTAACATGTATTTTATCGAGGCTTGAATTATAAACTATGGAGTTACCCACACCCCATGTGCTCGATTTTAACTGTAAAATGAAATCTGTTAGGGGATGCACGGCAGTAAATGTTCCAGAGTTGTTTGTAAATACAAAAATAATGTTCGTGCTTGCTGCATTAAGTGCCTCTCCACCCATATTCCTTATGGTTATGTTTGCAAAACCCTGGTTATCTATGAAGTATGACGCCTGGAATGATGCATAAACCTTGGATTGGGGAGGGGGCATTGTGGCAACATAATAAAATACGCTGCTGAAAAGGACAACGGTTATGGTTAATATCAGAAGTGTACCTATTACCTCGGATACTCCCTTCTCCTTTTTAAAATTGATCTTCATCGTGCATTTATACCTACTATCAATATATAAACATTTCTAGGTATTTACTATTGAAAAAGGGGAAAATAATAATATGGCAAAGGTATTCACTTTTATGAATCAGAGGATAGAGGATATTTTGAGGGATTACAGAAGGATTGAGGCAATCTCTCATGCACAGAGGGTTTTGCACTGGGATCTGGAGGTGATGATGCCAGAGGGAGGCATAGACCATAGAAGTGAATCCCTTGCGAATATTGAGATACTCCAGAGGGAATTCTACCTTAGATTGGCTGAAAAGGTAAATTCAGTTGAAGGGGATCTGGATGATATTGAAAAGGGTATAATAAGGAATCTAAAGAGGACAATAAGGTATTATTCTCTACCCGAGGATCTCATAAAAAGGATAGAAAAGATTACAACTAAGGCCCCTTTGATATGGAGGGAGGCAAGGAAAAAATCCGACTTTTCAATGTTTGAACCATCCCTCAGGGAGATAGTTTCACTATCAAGGGAGGTAGCGGAAAAGCTTGGTTATGAGAGGCACCCATACAACGCACTCATGGATCTCTACGAGGAGGGCTTTACTGTTGATGATGCAAACATTATATTCTCTAGAATTTTAAATGAAACCTCTAGAATAATGAAAAAGATTGAGGGTACAGAATTCTATGGAAGGCATCCGCTGGAGCAAAGAAAGTACAGAAAGGAAAGCATGGAAAAGGTAAACAGGGAGATAATAAAGATCCTGGGAATGCCAGAGAAAAGGTTCAGGATGGATGTATCTGCACATCCATTCACCATAGGCATTTCCATGGACGATGTGAGGATAACAACAAGGTATGAGGGGATTAATTTTAAATCAACTCTCTTCTCAACTGTACATGAGAGTGGTCATGCCATATATGAGCTCCAGAAGGATCCATCCCTTGCATGGACACCAGTTTCAAGGGCCCCCTCCCTTGGATTCCATGAATCTCAGTCAAGATTCTTTGAAAACATAGTTGGAAGGAGCAGGGAATTTGTTCATCTAATATATCCTGTTTTAAGGGAAAATCTTAGCTTCATAAACAAATACAGTGAGGATGAAATTTACAATTACTTCAACATGGTACATCCAAGCCTCATAAGGGTGGACGCTGATGAGGTAACATACAATCTGCACATCGCCCTGAGGTATGAGATAGAGAAGGGCTTAATTGAGGGTAGCATAGATACAAAGGATCTCCCAGGCATATGGAATTCCTTCATGGATAAATATCTTGGAATAGTGCCTGAGAATGACTCACAGGGTGTTCTTCAGGACATACACTGGTCCCAGGGATCCTTCGGTTATTTTCCCACATATACCCTAGGTAATGTAATCTCTGCAATAATAAGGGGAAGATTTGATAATCTGAGCAATCTCATCGCAGAAGGTAACATCATAGCCATAAGGGATTATCTGAGGGAGAAGGTCCACAGGTATGGATCCATCTATACACCAAAGGAACTCCTGAGGATATCCTTCGGTGAAGGCTACAATCCAGAATACCTTCTGAAATACCTGGAGGAAAAATTCTCCTGATCTACCTCAGTGATTTACCATAGACACATATGAGGCTTCTCATACCAAGAGCTGAGTAGAACTTATGTGCCAGAAGATTCTCATTTGGGAATTCAACAGTAATTATGTCAACGCCCTTTCCCTTCACCCTTTTCTCCAGCTCCTCAAGGAGTAATTTTCCAAGACCCTTCTTCCTGTAGTGGGGGAGTATGTAAATATCCCTCACCCTTATTTCCCTTCTTGGTTCATAGAAAAGCCTGTCCCTTATTTCACCAAGTATTGCACCAACGATCTTTCCATTGTCCTCAGCAATTAGAACAACCCTATCCTCGCTTGATATTGACTGCTTTAGATAATCATTCACATTCCTTTCAATGTCATCCGTTATTGTAAACAGTGGATCATGCTCAGCGTTGAACTTCTTAAGCCTTATGAGAAGCTCTGCAGTCTCCTTAATGTCCTTTTCCTCCATCTTCCTTATCTTTATCCCCATCATAAATCACCTCTTTATATCCTCTATATAGCCCAAACTAATAAGTTTTTCAATAAGCTCCCTATTTTTGCCTATTATCTCCTTCGCATGGATGTAGAAATCCTCCTTGGAAAGCCTTATTCTAGCCAAGCCCTCTTCAACGGCCTTGCTTGCAATGGCTGCGGCCACCCTTGGAAATACCTCCCATTCCTGCATTGTTGGAATTATATAGTCTGGGTTTATGCCCTTTTCCTCCGCAAACCTTGCCAGCTCCATGGATGCCTCTATTATCATAGGCTCATTTATCTTCCTTGTCCTTGAATCAAGTGCACCCCTGAAGACACCGGGGAAGACTAGGCTATTGTTTATCTGGTTAGGGAAATCAGATCTTCCAGTTGCAACTATCTCCGCCCCATGCCTCTTTGCCTCATCTGGCCATATCTCTGGCACAGGATTTGCAAGCGCAAATACTATGGCCCTCTTTTCCATTTTACTTATCCATTCTCCCTTTATGGTCCCTGGACCTGGTGTTGATGCTGCTATGAGTATATCTGCCCCCTCCATCGCCTCAGGTATACCTCCACGCCTTCTCTCGGAGTTAGTTTCAATGGCAAGCTCATATTTCCAGGGGTTATTTTTCATAAGCTGATCAATGTCCTCTCTCTCCGGATGTAGTATACCCTTTGAATCCACCATTATTATGTTTTTAAGATCAAAGCCTGCAGCCCTGAATAGTTTCACTGTTGCAATATTCGCCGCGCCTGAACCAACGAAAACAACCTTTGATTTTTCAGGTGTTCTACCCGTGAGCTTCAATGCATTGAATATACCAGCTAGTGTTGCCCCTGCAGTTCCAAGCTGATCATCATGCCAAACGGGTATATTCATCTCATTTGAGAGCTTTTCAAGTAGATAGAAGCATTTGGGTGATTCTATGTCCTCTAGGTTTATACCACCGAATGCGGGTTCGAGCGCCTTTACCACCCTCACTATCTCATCCCTTTCATGTACATTTATAGGTATCGGTACCGCGTCAACGCCACCCAGATATTTGAAAATGAGTGCCTTCCCCTCCATGACGGGCATTGCTCCATATGGTCCAATGTTTCCTAGACCTAGAACCCTGGTACCATCCGTTATAATGGCAGCAGAATTCCATTTCCAGGTCATCTCATAGGAAAGATCTGAATTTTTTGCAATCTCCATTGAAACTGCAGCTACACCCGGTGTATACCATATTGAAAAATCTCCAAGCTCCCTGATGGGAACCTTAGGAATTGTCTGAATTTTACCCCTGTACCTTTTTGAATATCCAATGGCCATCTGCGAATAAATCTGGCCCCTACTGGGACCTTCTCCACCTTCAGTTTCCATGTTTAAAGGTATTTCATACGATTATTTAAACATATTTCAATTTTCAAATTATCCTTTATTTTAAATACTTTGAATTGATTTATATTTTTCAAAAATCTTTAAAATAAATAATTTATAAAATTTAGGAAAATATCCAATAAGTATCTGTAAATATTCTACTATAGGATTCCTGTTATATAAAATCATAAGGATTAAAAATTACAAAATTATGATGAATTAATTTTCTAATAAACCACCATAAATAAAAATTTATATTCTTATTGTATAACCTTTATGCATGGGACTCAGCAAAAAGGACCTGGCAAGAAAAAGAAAAAATCTTGAGAACAGGATAAAGGAGCTGGAGGAAAAGGCGAAGAAGAATCCTCTGGATAAAAGGATAAAGGAAGAACTTGAGGAATTGAAAAAGAAGCTGGAAAAGGAAAAATAATCAATCTATAAATTCATAGTCTATTTTTTCCTCAACATTTCCCCTTATAGCCCTGGAGATGAAACAATATTTCTGGGAAAGTTCAATGGCCCTTGGTATCTTTTCCTTATCCTCTGGATTTACCTTAAGTATCACATGTATATGTATGGAATCAAATTTGAAACCCTTCTCAGGTGAAGGTCCAAGTATAGCCTTTACCTTTGCATTCCAGCTGTATAGTGTTATTCCCATTTTATCTTTGAATTCCAGGAATGTTGTTAGAACACAGGATGCAAGAACTGCAGGAAATAGCTCTTCAGGCGTCATTTTCCCCTCAGGACCCTTGAACTCAGGAGGTGAATCCACCTCAATCTCAAAGTTCTTCACCTTCACCCTTGTCCTCCTGTCATCTATCCACTCTACCTCACTATGATATTCGTACATAAGGGGTGAAATGAAACTAATACCATAAAATTTTTCACTCTCTTAAGGAAAAGAATAAAATAGTTTAAATTAATAGATAAAAGCATGGATGAGGAGAATTTAAACAAAAGTGATGAGGACAGGGAGCTTGAGGAAATACTCAAGGGCCTTAAAACGGTAATAAGGATCATAGGTTGTGGTGGTGGAGGATCAAACACCATAACAAGGATAATGGAAGAGGGTATCGTTGGTGCAGATCTTATAGCTGCAAATACCGATGCACCACATCTTCTGATAACGAAGGCACAGAGAAAGATTCTTCTTGGAAAGAGGACAACAAGGGGTCTTGGTGCAGGAGCGGTTCCACAGGTGGGTGAACAGGCTGCAAAGGAGGCAGAGGAAAGCATAAGGAGTGTGCTTCAGGGATCACACATAGTATTCATCACATGCGGTCTTGGTGGTGGAAC
>PNIT01000060.1 GCA_002878135.1 Candidatus Aciduliprofundum sp. | reverse complement strand
TTTTTTAGCATCTAATCCATTCAATTTCCATGGTAATAAATTGATTTTGGTGCAATCCTCTAAATATCAAAATGCGGGTGCCGGGATTTGAACCCGGGTTAGAGGCTTGGGAAGCCCCTGTGCTGACCGCTACACTACACCCGCCCATATCTTTTATGGAATTCTTTTATAAAAAGATTAGCAAATCAAAATTTATCTATTAGCATAATTTTCTTTATCTCCAGAATTCCGTAGCCACCCTCCCATTTTCTATCTGATTCAACAATTTTAAGGCTTTTTTTGTAAATAGGGCTATCAATCACAAGGGTTTCATACTCACCCCCTTCGCCTGAGGGATGTATGCCATATCTTTCATTCAATTTTTTCAGTATGTCTATTGTTTCCCTGTCAATCACCCTCCCAAGGAATTCCTCGCCTAGACCTTCCGCTGAAACACTTATAAATATTGTTTTTAACTGTGCATCCAAAATCTCATCCAACAGTTGAAAGGGATCCTTTCTCCAGAGGGGTGCGTAATGAATCTTTCCAAGTTCATAGCAAACTGAATCTATCCTTGTTTTCTGGTATTCAGATGCTATGGCACCAGATGTGACAATCTTTTCATCAAATTCTGAAAGAACCTTTTTTAATTCATAAGGTTCATCAGAGATCCTGAACTGAAAAAATGGTATGCCTATGGATTTGGCTATGTAATTTACTAATTCTGCGTTAGGAAAATGGTACATAAAGGAATATCTTTCAGGTATTATGTTTACAATCTTTTTTATGTTGATCCCCTGTTGCATGGCAATGTACATGGCATACAGACTATCCTTTCCACCACTTATGAGTGAAATACCATCCATGTTAGCACCTTTTTTCATAATCTATTTCCCATGCCTCACCATTTCCCTTTTCCATCACCCTTTCCATGAGATCCTTGAATCTTTCCAGGGAGGCATTTGTAATTGGATGTCTTGGCAGGAATGGACAACCGCACCCGTGGAATGATATGGAGATCCCATATGTCCCTATCTTTCTTGCCATCTCCTCTATCTCAATCTTATCGAAGCCTATCAGTGGCCTGAAAACAGGAAGTGTTGTTGCTAGATTTTCCGCTGCAATATTATTTAGGGTCTGGGAAGCTACCTGCCCAAGCGATTCACCCGTTCCAATACCAAGTGCTCCAATCTCCCTTGCTATGCTGTCAGCCCTCCTGAGCATTGAATATTTACAGAATACACAGGTCCATCTCCTTTCACCAATGCTTTCAAGATTGTAAATTATATCCTTTAAAAGGTTACCATGATCCTCAACGATTAGATCTAAACTCTTTGGGGAATATGTTTCCAGGATCTCAATCAGCCTCCTTACCTTTGAAAGTATCTCATCATTTGTTTTGAAATGCAAAAATGTGGGATCGGCACCCCTCTTCATCAGTAGGTATGATGCTACAGGTGAATCTATACCGCCGCTTATCAGCATAATTATTTTCCCCTCTATGCCATAGGGTATACCACCAGGTCCAGGGTATTTTTCAGTGAAAATATATGATCTGTCGTTCAGGATCTCAATGCCAATGTTCAGATCTGGTTTTTCAAGGTTTACACTCTTTTTAAAATCCCTGAGAACCATCTCACCTATTTTTTTATTTATTTCCATGGATGTCTCCTCATAACCCTTCCACAACCTTTTGGCAGTAATCCTGAAGCTGTTGAACTCCTTTTTTTCAAGTATACCTTTAATCTCTCTGTATATGTCTTCAAGGTTTAGTGTAGATTCCACTGCCGGAGAATAGGACCTAATACCAAATATCTTTCCAAATATATTGTGGGGTGCATTGGTTCTCACGACTATTCTGCCATGGGGTCTTTCAATAATACCTTCATAACCATATCTCTTAAGATGATTTTTAATGTTATCCTCCAGGGTTCTTTCGAAATATTCCCTATTCTTACCTTTGAGACCTATTTCATCATACCTGATAACTATCATTGAAATCTGTTAAGAAGAATACCTAAAAAACCTTTTCAAATTCATTAAATTTTTCC
>PNIT01000051.1 GCA_002878135.1 Candidatus Aciduliprofundum sp. | reverse complement strand
TATTATGAAAAATGAACATCTCAAAAATAAATGCTCAGCATAGTAATTTTTTACATAAAAATTAAATATTACAAAGAGCATTATACTATTACTATGAATGGATTAGACATAAATTATAGATTTCCTTACGAATTAATCCAGTTTCTATTAGCAAAAAATGGTAATTCACTCCTAGTAAAGGGACCTCCTGGTGGTGGTAAAACAACCATATCACTACAGATCCTTGAAACATTACAGGGTAAAAGTAATATAATATATCTTTCAACCAGGGTAGGTGATGCAAGTCTCTACCAACAGTTCCCCTGGCTAAAAGATATGGAAAAAAATCTCAGGCTTCTTGTGGCATCAAAACTTCTCCTTGAGGCCATGTGGCAGTTAAAGGAAGAGGAAGAGAGCCAGGTGAAGGAATACGGTAGAAGGGTATTACAGGAAATGACAGGGGAAGCTCCAAAGGTTGTTCCCAGGATTGAATTTAACAAGGTTTTTCAAGGAAAAGCGGCACCAGAGGTGAATAGGATATACGATGAGGTTCAAATGAATCTTCCATCTAAGAGTATCATAGTTATTGATTCTGTGGAAGGAATCACATCAAGATTCGGAATAAGGGAGGACATTTTTGTATCAATGATACAGAAGGACCTCGTAGAAGGAGCTAATGCATCAGTAATTTTTGTCTCTGAAAAGAGTGAACAAAGTTCTGAGGATTATATAGTTGACGGCGTAATTTATCTCTACCACGATATTGATGATGGTAGGAGAAAAAGGATACTGAGAATTAATAAGCTGAGGGGCGTAGAGATAAATCAATCAAGCTATTCCTATACACTACTAGGTGGTAAATTCTTTACATTCTATCCGGGGGAGTTTGAGAAGGTACAGGTGACAAAATTCGAATATACAATGAATGAAGGTATTTTCAGCACAGGTATAAGGGATCTGGATAGGTTGTTTGGTAATGGTTTAAATCCCTCATCCTTCCTCACGGTTGAACTTGGTAAGGACATATCAATGGATGAGTTAATATTACTTTTCAGGCCAATCTTCCTCAATTTTCTTTACAATGGGATTGGAATCTTTATGGTGCCACTGGGTGGATGGAACGCCATAAGGTTGGAAAAGGATCTAACAAGGTTCATAGATGCTGAAAGCTTCAGAAAAAGGGTGAGATATATTGATTATACTGCTGAGGAAACAAACATACCATTCGTTGTTGCGGCAGGGAGCAGGGACGAGCAGCAGGTCAACCAGAGGCTTTTAAAGGCACTTCTTGATCTAACAAGCATGGAGAACAGGAGTGTACTGCACTTCATTGGGACTGATACAATGGAATACATAAAGGGAACTGAAACCTCCATAAAGGAATTATTCAACATGGCCCAGCTAATAAAATCTTCATCAGATGTTGCAATCTTAACTGTAAGGGAATCACAGTCCCTTAAGAATGAGATAATAAATATATCGGATTATTACATAAAGCTTGTTGAGATTGAGAATGTTCCATTCATCTATGGAATAAAGCCAAGGATAGTATACCATGCCATCCAGGTGGATAGGAACAGGGGATTTCCAAACGTAACACTTGTACCGATGCTTTAAGATTTAACCTCGAACCTTGCCCACCACTCGTCCACCATTCTCTGTATCTCCTTTATTTTTTCAGGTTCATTGAAAAGATGCCTGAATCTGCCCTGAGGTTTTAGGTATTCCTCCACTGGTTTCCTCTGTTTGGGCATATATGTTATTCTAATCTTTGAAAAATCACCATTCTCTATTTCCCATAGGGGAAATATGCCTGTTTCAGTAGCCAGGCGCATTATCTCTATGGTCTTGCTTGGGTCATGCCTCCAACCAGTTGTGCAGCTTGATATGGTATGTATGAATTTTGGACCCTTGATTGAAAGTGCCTTCTGTATCTTGGCCTTGAAGTCGGGCAGGAATGCAGGATTTGCTGTAGCCACATAAGGTATCCTGTGTGCTGCCATTATATCAGCTATTGGTTTTTTAAATTCCTCCTTTCCCAAGGGTTTGGAAGGACCTACCTGTGTTGTTGAGGTCCAGGCACCGAATGGCGTGGATGAGGACCTCTGTATTCCAGTATTCATATAGGCCTCATTATCGTACATTATGTACAGTATATTGTGACCCCTCTCAGCCATACCGCTTAGGCTCTGGAACCCTATATCCGATGTACCACCATCACCGCCGAACACTATTATATTTATATCATCCCTTTTACCTATTGCCTTCAGGGCTGCATCAATGCCACTTGCTGTTGCTGCAGCGTTTTCGAAGGCAGTATGTATCCATGGTAATCTCCATGATGTGTGCGGATACGGTGTTGAAAATACCTCAAGGCATCCAGTGGCATTAACCACTATTGTCTTTGGTCCGGCGATTTTCAATGCCCATTTTACTATGATTGGAGCAGCACAGCCTGCGCATGCCCTGTGACCGGGTGCAAAGAATTCCATATCTTCATAGTTCATATTGATCCCTCCACTTCCTTTACTGCCTCCTCATCCACATCTATCCAGTTTATCTCCTTGAATTTTCCTCTCTTTGCCTTTTTTGCAATATCATAAACCTGTTCATAGTTCTCTATCTTTACATCCCTTCCACCAAGGCCCATTATGAAATCCAAAATCCTTGGCTTCCTCTTCTCTTTGTTGTAACTGGCAACAAGCTCAGTGAATATCGCACCCCCAAAACCTGGGCTCACATTCCTGTCAACTACTGCCACTACCTTCGCATTCCTGGTTATGGAAACAAGCTCTTCCTTAGGGAATGGCCTGTATACAGTTATCTTCACAAGACCTACCTTTTCTCCCCTTTCCCTCAGTTTTCTCACAGTCTCCCTGGCTGTTCCTGTTATAGAACCCATGGTAACCAGGATCACCTCAGCATCATCTGTCATAAAACCAGATACCTTTGAATACCTTCTTCCAAATTTTTTCTCAAACTCCTTGAAGGCATCATCAATGACAGATTTTGCATGTTCCATAGCTATGTACTGTGAATACCTTATATCCATATAATGTTCAGGGAATACAAATGCACCGAATGTTGCAGGTTTTTCAGGATCAAGAACAGGATAATTTATCTTCTTCTCCCCCAGATATTCATCAACATCCTTTTGATCAGGAACATTCACAGGTTCCATAGTATGAGTTAGAACAAAAGCATCCATTCCCATCATTGCTGGGAGAAGAACATTCTCATTTTCAGCTACCTTGAATGCTATGAGTGTGAGATCAAGAGCCTCCTGATTTGTCTCTGCATAGAATTGTATCCATCCAGAATCCCTTTCAGCAATTGTATCCTGCTGATCTGCCCATATGTTAACAGGTGCACTTAATGCCCTGTTGCCTATGGCCATCACTATGGGCATTCTCATTCCGCTGGCGATGAAAAGAACCTCATGCATTAGGGCAAGTCCCTGGCTTGCAGTTGCTGTCATAGCCCTCACACCGGTTGCTGCAGCCCCAATTGCTGCAGAGAGTGCAGAGTGCTCGCTTTCCACAGGTAAGAATTCAGCCTCCATCTCACCGTTTGCAATTAATTCCGATACTTTTTCTGGGAAAAGTGTTGAAGGAGTTATTGGATACGCAGGTATTACCTTTACCCTTGCCAGCTTGGCTGCATATGCAGTACTTTCATTTCCTCTCAACATCATCATTGGCATATTACTTCTCCTCCCTTACGAAGTCAATAGCCTTTGTAGGACACTCATTTACGCATATTCCACATCCCTTGCAGAAATTATAGTTTATCACGGGTACGGGCATCTTTATGAGCTTGGGGTTTGCAACTGGGTAATTTTCACCCTCCTTTTTTTCTATTGCGGGTTCAGGGCAAAAATTCCAGCATATCATGCATCTAATGCACTTCTCGTACCTTATTACTGGCCTGAAGGTCCTCCAGGATCCAGTTTCTTCAAGCGCCGTACTACCGGGTTCAGTAATTGTTGCACCTCTACTAATTTTCATATATTATCACCATCCTAAAATTGTTCTGTTATAAGATTCAAGTGCTGCCTTCGCATTATCCTCAGGTCTTGATGGTGCATTTCTCTTTATTGCCTCCAGAATACTTTCAATTTTAACATTCCCCACTGCTTTTGCATATGCACCAAGAATCGCGGTGTTGACTATTGGTGATGCCCTTGATCCAAGACCAAGGTTTACAGCCACATCAGTTGCATCCACAACGGCTACCTTATAATCCTTGAATGGGAATTCCTCTGGCTTTTTCTGTGTGTTTAAAATTAGATAACCACCCTTCTTCAACCCCTTCATAACATCAATCTTTCCCATAAGGGATGTATCAAGAACTACAACTGCATCTGGATTGTATATATACATCTTAATGTCTATCTTTTTTGTATCTATTCTGGTATATGCTTCAACAGGTGCACCTCTTCTTTCAACACCAAAGAATGGGAATGATTGAACATCATTACCCTCAAGAAATGCTGCCGTGGCTAGTATGTTTGCTGCTGTTACAGCACCCTGTCCACCTCTACCATGAAACCTTACTTCAAACATAAAAACCTAAAACATACTTAAAGATATAAACATTTTCGAATACCTAAGCATAAATACTATATTAATAAATGTAATACTCATTAATATGAAGGAATACTTCACGATGGACGATTTTGACCTTAAGGGAAAACGCGTACTCGTGAGACTAGATCTTAATTCTCCCGTCAATACTGAGACTGGAGAAATTCTGGATACATCCAGGTTCATAGCGCATCTGGATACCTTAAAAAGGTTGGGGGAATCAAAGGTGGTAATAATGGCCCACCAGTCCAGGCCTGGAAAGAAAGACTTCATAACGACAAGGAGGCACGCTGAGGTACTTTCTAGGCTTCTCAGGAGGCCAGTGGAATATGTAGATGGTCTCTTTGAATCATTCGTTATAGAGAAAATAAAATCCATGAAGGATGGCGATATCATAATGCTCGAAAACACAAGATTCTATTCTGAGGATGTTGTACTAGCTGATGAACCGATATCGGTGCAGAGGAAATCGCATATAGTAAAAAGGCTCTCACCCCTATTTGACTATTTCATAAACGATGCTTTTGCGGCAATTCATAGACCACAGACAACACTTGTAGGTTTTTCTGAGGATTTACCCAACTTGGCAGGTGTTCTGATGGATAGAGAGATAACAATGCTCTCCAGGTTCATCACTGATAATTCTAGACCAAAATTTGCTATACTCGCAGGTGCAAAGGTGGATGATTCCTTAAAGGTGGCTAAGAATTTTCTAGAGAAGGGAATAGTGGATAAGATATTTACGGGTGGTCTTGTTTCAAATCTATTCCTTCTATCAAAGGGTGTAGATATAGGTAATGTAAATAAGGAATTTCTAAAAAAGGAGCTTGGAAATGTGGATGCCCTTCTATCAATATGCAGGGAACTACTTGAAAAATATGAGGGGAAGATAGTGCTTCCTGAAGACCTTGCCATAAAGAGGGATGGCCACAGGTATGAGGTGGATATTTCAGAACTTCCAGTTGAGGACCCCATAATGGATATAGGTCTTAATACAGTTTCTAAATACAAGGAAATGCTAAAAGAGGCCAAGGCTATTATACTAAATGGTCCAATGGGGGTATACGAGATTGAGGAGTTTTCAATAGGTACAATTGAAATTTTCAAGGAAATCTCTGATCTGGATTGTTTTAAGGTGGCTGGGGGAGGACATACCATATCCGTTATAGCAAAGATGGATTTAAACAAAAAATTCACACACGTGAGTGTTGGCGGTGGTGCATTAATAAACTTTTTATCCGGGGAAGAAATGCCGGGACTTGAGGCCTTGAAGCTTTCAAAGAATAAATTTTCAGGGGTGGTTAAATGAAGATATACAGGATAATAGGAAACTATAAGCAGGGTAATGAATGGATACGCATAACAAAGGAAGTGGCTGCAAAGAATAAGAATGAGGCAGAGGATTATTTCTATTCACTACTTGGTAGTATATACAGGAAGAAAAGGAGGGAGATAAGGATAGAGGACGCATATTCAATACCTCTCAAGGAAGCAAGTGACCCCAGGGCCATCTACCGTTACAGGAAATTTGGTGGTGAACATGGAGAATGAGGAAGCCATTGAAAATCTTCTTGCAACTGCAGATATTCTAAAAAAGCATATTGAGAATCTCAGCGTTCAGATAGCATATCTGAGAGACCAGATAGAGGAGCACACAAGGGCGAGGGAAACACTGGAAGGTTATATGAAAATGCAGGAGAATGAAATACTCGTTAATATTGGTGCAGATACATACCTTTACCTTAACAAAAGTGATAAAAAGAGGGCCATGATACCCCTTGGTAGCGGTATAATTGTTGAAAGCAGCATTGAAAGGGCAATTGATATGCTAAAATCAAGGTTAAAGGATATGCAGGATCTTTATACAAAACTTTTACAGGAAAGTGAAAAGGCTCAGGGTCAATATATAGCAATAGAAAGGAAGGTAGAAGAAATTTACAATAGGTATCAGGGTAAGGCAAATGTTCAAAATCCTTAAGGAAAAACTCAACATATTTAAGAAAAAATTGAGCGAGGAGGTATCATCTGAAGAATCCGCTGGTTTGATAGGTAAGAAGATAAATGAGAAGAAATTAGATGAGATACTTGATGAATTTGAGATATCTCTTCTGGAGGCCGATGTGGCCTATGATGTGGCCGAGGAGATAAGGTCTAGAGTAAGGGAAAAACTCCTTGGAATGAGGATAAAGTTCGGTGCAGATCCTGAAACTGTAGTTGAAAATGTACTCAGGGATACACTCATGGAACTGCTATCCTTTTCAAATTTTGATCTTTTGGAGGATATTGAGAAATCAAGTAAGCCGTACGTGATTATGTTTCTCGGTATTAACGGAACTGGAAAAACAACAACAATAGCCAAATTGGCCAGACTCATTCAAAAAAGGGGTCTTGTGCCCGTTATTGCGGCTGCAGATACTTTCAGGGCGGGTGCTATAGAACAGCTAGAATACCATGCAAATAAACTTAATGTGACGCTTATTAAGCATCAGCAGGGCAGTGATCCTGCAAGTGTTGCCTATGATGCCATAGCCCATGCCAGGGCAAAGGGAAAGCATGTGGTACTCATAGATACGGCAGGAAGGATGCAAACAAACAAAAACCTGATGGAGGAGATGAAAAAGATAAAAAGGGTAGCAAATCCAAACCATACAATTTTTGTTGGAGACTCCTTGGCGGGTAATGATATAATTAACCAGGCAAGAACTTTTAATGAAAGTGTAGGCTTTGATTCAATAATACTATGCAAGGTGGATGCTGATGCAAAGGGTGGTTCAGCAATAAGCCTTTCCTTTGAGTTAAAAAAACCAATAATATATGTTGGCACAGGGCAGGGTTATGATGATCTTGTTAAATTCGATCCTTCATTCATATTAGAAAGGATATTCAGCAATACCTGACCCTGAATCTTCTCCTTAATTCAATTACATCCCTTGAAACATTCTTTTTAAGTGCCAGCATTATAAGATCCGATAGCTCATCAACATCCTTCTCATGGAAACCGAGCCTTGTAATCTCATTTGTTCCCATCCTTCCAACACAATCTATGATTATCCTTGATTTTTCAAGCTTTTTGCACATTTCCTTTTTATCTATCAGTATCTGGTGAGATTCAGTATATCCATCCCTGAATGATCTTATACCAAACCCTTTCTGGTCAAGATTTTTGGCCAGTCTTTTTGAATTCCTTATTACATTAGATGCGTATTCCCTTCCATATTTTTTCATTTCAATGGATGCCTGAACAAGTGCAGCAAGTCTATTCAGATGGTAATTGTCCATTGTTCTCCACACAACGTTATCTTTAATCCTTTCAAATATCTCCTCATCATTGGTAAGAAGAATACCCCCCTGAGGTCCAAAGAATGATTTATGTGTGGATCCATAAACAATCTGTGCATACTTGAAAATATCCTTCTGGAATTCACCCCCAGCTATTAAGCCCATCACGTGTGATGAATCGTATATGATCTTAAAGCCATATTCCTCAGAAAGGTCTTTTATGAATTTGAGATCATAGGGGAATAGAAAATAACTTGCACCCAAAACAATAACATCTGGACGGTAGTCCCTTATGGATTTTTCAATATTCTGATAATCTATATTCCATGCTTTTACATCGAATGGTATGGGCCTATATTGGAGTGATAGTATATCTGGTAGGAAATCCTGCGAATATCCATCATAGCCACCATTCTCCGGGGAGATGGCCATAATTTTATCATTCTTTTTTGTGATTGAAAGCAGGGCTATCATTGCTGAGATATGGCCAGATAAAGGTCTTATCTCTGCAAATTTTACACCAAAGAGTGAGCTTACCAATTCCCCTCCCTTTATAATTATCTCGTCAGCATACCTTGTGCCGCCATATGCATTTCCATCATCCTTTATAAAGAGTGAATATCTTGATGCAAGATCGCTACCAAGGATATATTTAACCTTATCGCTTAATATATTTTCACTTGGAAGTAAATTTATTGAATTTTCTCTATAATTGTTATGCCTTTTTGTCAATAAAATAGGATCGAATTTCATCTTCTAGAAAAATGATCTTCAAGTTCAGTATTCAGGTTATTCAACAATTCTTCAATATTATCACTTTCTATGGTGGAAACCTCACCGCTAGGTAGGGTAATCCTTGCAATGTATGTATCCCCCTCTCTGACTATTTCAACATCGAATAGCTTTTTTTTCATTTCACCCACTCCCAAAAAATAATTTTTGGGGATTTATCCCCTTACCTTTTCAACAGTATTTCTATGGATGATACGTTGCTTTCCCTGTCCTCGCTCTTTATCTTCTCTGTACCAAGGGTTACCTCATATTTTAGGTCGTTCAGGAACCTGTTTCTGACAATCTCTGCAATGTCAACTGCCTTGTTTATGGATTTACCCCTTGCCTTTATTACCACATTCCTTGCACCGTTGTTGAACTGCGTAACAACCGCAAGAACATAGTTCATGGTCGGTTTCTTTCCAACATACACAACGTTTTCATCGTTTCTTTCCAAGTTTTCTGGCATAATACAGACCTCCTTTGTTTGGTAAAACATCCATGGGATAATAATACTTATATTTTTTGGTCAAGGCCATACAAAATTTTAAAATAAAGAGATGCATCTAATTAATTGAATGCTCACTCTTATAATAAGTGTTGACAGGGATAATGACGTTGGAAGAAAAACTGGTGAATCAGGTCCTGTTATAGGGAGGGATGAAAACCTTAGGGTAGCCAATAAATTGATACTTGCAGATCCTGAGGATTCTGATGCAAATGCAATCTTCGGTGCCATATCAATATATGATTCACTAAAAAATGAAGGAAAGGAGGTAGAGGTAGTAACATTAACTGGTGATGTCTCTGTAGGTCTAAAAAGTGATGAGAAAATAAGGGAACAGCTCCTGTTGGTAAAGGAAAAACTCAATCCAAAGGATGCAATACTTGTCAGCGATGGAGAGGAGGATGAGTTCATACTCCCTGTAATTACATCAATTGTACCTGTAATCCATGTGAAGAGGATAATAGTTAAACAAAGCAAGGGCCTGGAATCCTCTTATTATATACTTGTTAAGGCGCTCAGGGATGAAAAGGTGGCAAGGAAGATTATGGTACCTATAGCGCTAATATTTCTTGCATACAGCATCTCTGTTTTTGGTCTCCTTGTATGGAAATACTATTTTCCATCCACATATTATCCAGATCCAGGTACATTTGGATTTGCTTTCGTACTTTTCACCCTTGGCATGTACTTTCTCCTTAGGGGATTCAGGGTAGGCACGAGGATAAGTAACTTATATAGTAGATTTAAGAATGCCTTTATTGAGGCAAAGATATCCATTACATCGGATCTACTGGCTGTATTCATAGTGATATTTGGCATAATATCCTCCTTTGATAGTGCAATATTAATAAAGGGTCTTTTTCCATCAATAGCTTTATTCTTTCAAAACCTTGTTCTATGGATTGTTTTTGGTGTTGTTGTAAGAGAGGCAGGCCTGGCCTTTGATACATTCTTCCATAAAAAGGGTAGGATTAGGGGTTACCTTATTGGAATATCACTTGTAATAGGACTTGGAATCCTCGTTTATGGTTCGATCATGTACATAAGGGTACTCCTTTCATTTCTTCCCACATCCTTCAATGGCCCCAGCCTCATCATAATTGCCATGGGTCTTTCACTCTCAATCTTCTCATCTGTTATGGGAAGAATCCTTTACGAAGGGAAAGAGGATGAATTACAGTGAATGGAAATTTTATTATAAAAAAATTTTAAAGGAATTTCACTTCAGTCAGAGGAAGGATATGGAAAGCGCTGAAATTTTGTCATCACTCCTTGATGATAACTTTGTCAGGCTGAACGATCTTGAACATATGGTAAAAGGAAAAGAAGTTCTGATAATAGGTGATTCACCCTATTTCTCAATAGACAAAAATATTTTAAAAAACAGGGTGATAATAACTGCAGACGATGCAACATCAAGGTTACTGGATATAGGTCATACACCACAATTTGTATTCACGGATCTTGATTCAAGTCCAGAAACAATACTGGAGGCATCCATGAGGGGATCCATTATAGGTGTCCATGCCCATGGTGATAACATAAAAAGATTGAATATTGTAAATAAGATAGATAAGAGATTCGGAACAACGCAGGCCTTCCCTCTATGGAACGTGTACAATTTTGGAGGTTTCACAGATGGTGACAGGGCAGTTTTCTTTGCAGAGCATTTCAAAGCTCAGAGTATAATAGTTGCAGGTTTTAATTTTTATGACCCTAATCAAAGGAAAGGTAAGGACCTATATAAAAAATTCAGGAAACTCCTATTCTCAAGATATCTCCTCTATGAGCTTATGAGGAAAAGTAAGGTAAAGATTATTATACTATGAGTCCTTCCCCATCATATGATTTCTGTCACATTCCTCGTACTATCTTTTCTTGCTTCATTCAAGGCAATACTGATCGAGGGAAGTGAGGTAACAATAATAGCACTTACAACTGTAAAAAAGCTTGGTAAAAAGAATGTACTTGCTGGTTTAATATCAGGAATTATAGTGGTATTGATGCTGTACCTTATCCTCGAAAACATTTTTCTCCTTTTCCCCTCAGACTATGTTTCCATAGTTGCCGGTATAATACTTCTGTACTTTGCATATAGGTTTGGGAGAGGATTCTACAGGTATTACTTCAAGGGCGGGAACTTTGGACTAAAGATGAAAAGAGAGGAAGAGGAGATAGTGGCAAAAAGCCTTGGTGCAGGATTCAACAGGGTAAACATAATCCCAATGTTTCTTGCTACACTTGTGGAGGGTACCGAGGCCACATTAATTATAGCTGCCTCTGGAGCCTTTTCACCTGCATATGCAATTTATGGTGCAGTGGCAGGTATAGCTGTGCTTGTGGCATTTGCGGCAGTATCATACAGATATCTTATGAAGTTACAGCGCTGGGCATTGGACCTGATAGCCTTCATAGTACTGACAACGTTTGGTATAATATTTCTTGTTTCAGGTATTTTAAATATCTGAAATGAATTATCAAAACCATGTATTCCCTCATTGATGCAAGAATACTGGATAGGAACGCTGAATATTCTGGAATTAACATGGAGAATTTAATGGAAAATGCTGGAAAGGCAGTTGCTGAAACAGTATTATCTCTCAATCCAGAAAGGGTTTTAGTTGTATGTGGAAGTGGTAATAATGGAGGTGACGGTTATACTGCAGCCATTTATCTGAAGAGAAAAGGCATAAATGTGGATGTTTATCCCGTGAAGGCACCAAAAAGTGCCCTATGCATGAAGAAATCCGAGGAGGCTTTAAAAGAGGGAGTAAGCATAGTGAATTCACTGGATCCACTGCAATATGATATAATAATTGATGCAATGCTAGGAATAGGGATTGAGAGGGATCCGGATGAGCCTTATAGATCCGCAATAGAAAGGATAAATGGTTCAGGTAAAAAAGTTGTTTCCATTGATATACCAACAGGTTTGGGTACAAATATTCAGGTGAAACCAGCAATTACTGTTACAATGCAGTTCATGAAAAAGGAGATGAATGAAAAAAATTCTGGTAAAATCATAGTGGCTGATGTGGGTTTTCCTAGGGATATAATTGAGATGGTAGGCCCTGGAGAATTCCTCATATATAGATTTAATAGACCCGATAGTCATAAGGGAGAAAATGGAATACTTGCAGGTATTGCGGGAAGTGTAGATTATTATGGTGCACCCTTATATATGGCAAAGGGTGCATTGAGGATGGGAATAGACCTTCTTTTTCTTTTTTCCCCTTACTCAATACACCACCATATTTCTGCATCCACCCACGATATAATTTTAAGAAAAAGTGGTGAGAATTACATAGAATTCAATGATGATTTGATGAGAGTTATTGAGGAAAAGGCGACTGCTGTGGCTCTTGGCTGTGGCATAGGAAAAAATGAATCATCAATGGAGGCATCCTTGAAAATAATTGAGGAATCATTGAAAAAGGGGAAACCAATGGTAATAGACGCAGATGCGCTGGATAATGTAAAGAATTTTAATGATTTCAAGGGTCTTGCTGTTATTACACCTCACAGGGGGGAGTTTAAGAGAATATTTTCTATGGAACCAGAGGAAGAAAATGTAATGAGAATGGCAAAAAAATACAATCTCATAATACTTCTGAAGGGAAGCGTTGATATAATATCGGATGGCGAATTGGTGAAGAAGAATTTTACATTCCATCACCCCAGTATGACCAGGGGTGGAACAGGTGATGTTCTCACTGGAGCAGTGGGAGGCCTACTTTCCAGGGGCATAGATCCATTTCACTCAGCCACGCTTGCAAGCTTTATAGTGGGATCCGCTGGGAAACTTGCCTTTGATGAATTTTCAAACGCCTATTTTACATCTGAAATGATAGATATGATACCACACGTATTCAAAAAATTCTCGCAGTAATTTTTTATATAGATAATCCATACAATATATGTAAATGAGCATAGAAAAAGTGAGGATCAGGTCTTCCCTTCCGTTCAATCTACCATTCAAAAGTGAGGATATTTATTCTTTATCCTTTTCTGACTTCATATTAAAATTGAATGAAGTTCTATCCTCAAGTATCCAGTTAAAATATACCCCACCTGGAAAAATTACACCTGACAAGATCATAATACCTGTAGATACAGTTGTTCCTGTCATATTGAAAAGACCCGTGGTAAATTTTAATGAGATGTCAGAATACATTAAAGGATTCAGCAATTCAATTATAATATCATCCGCTGATCCGAATGCCATATGGTCCTTGGATCTTATAATGGAAAAATTATTTAAAACAAATTCCATATTTATTAAGGAGAAGTCTACATATTACTGTGAATACTGTAAGACACAGCTGTCAAACAGGGATGTTCATGTAAAGAAAGGTGAATATAAGCAACTTTATGCAAAGATAAGGATATCAGAAAATACATATTTCATTCATTCTGGAATTGAAGATGTTGTATTCCAGCTGGATGGTGTGAATATCGATCCAGAGGCAATCTTTGTTATCCAGAACCTGGGGAATGAAAGATGGATAATGCAGAACGATATATTCGAAAAACTAAAAGAAAAGACCTTGATATTTCCTTCCAGAGAGGAAGAAAGGAAAGGTAAGGATTTAACTGATGAATTTAAATATGTAAAGACAACCTTTATCCAGGGCATGAAAACAAAATTCCTATCTTCAGAATTCAGTGAAGAGGATGCAAGGCTTATTGGGAGAGGTGAGAGGATAAATGTGGAGATAATAGATCATGACATCCTTGAGGGTGAATTACCTTACTGCAACTACTGTGGAAGGAGGGTTACCAGGAAGAGATTAAGGGGTGCTTATATAAAATTGGAGAACCTTAATTTCAATATATATCCTAAGAATTTTATTAATGTATCTGGAAAGGAGATTCTAATCTCTAAGGATTTTAAGAATTTTCCAAAGATACCCTTACTTGAGTGCGATAGATGTGGGAGGATTGAATATGGTCAGGCAGAAAAACCATGCTCCTGTGGAGGTATGATGAAAAGGAATTATTCATACGATCCTGCCGTGCTTCCTGTCGGAGTTTATTCAATGGTTCAGTCCATCAAAAATAGAGGTGTTTTAAACCATAGGGAATTCAAGCATAGATTTTTGATGCTTGCATTAATCTCAGAAATTAAATCCAATTACTTCTCAGACATCTTTATCTCATACACGGATTTGAAGGAATTTGATAAATATAAGGATGAGGATAGGGAGATACTGAGGCTTTCATTCATTGGAAAAATGCATGGGAAATTCCACGAAAATGATCTAAGGAGGTATTCAAAGTTAAAGAATATGATGGTCAATATACTCAACTATGCTGATATCTATGGCCTTAGAGATAATGAAACCATAATAGATATGTGGATATCTTCAAAGATTGAGAAATTAAAGATTGACATGGAGAAATTTCTGGAAAATTATAAATTTAAAAAATTATTGAATGAGTATGAAAATCTCCTGGGTGAAATCTCTAGGGTATATATGCAGTTGAATAGGAAGGGGAAGATTAATTCAAGGATCTTCAATGAGATCCTCATTATTTCATACCCATTTTTCCCCTTTACAATACTTTCCTTTTCCATAAAAAATCAGATAAATCTGAATGATTTTAAGGTGGGAAAGTTTTCCATAAATGAAACACTTGAAAAACTTGTAAATGATCTAAAATATGCAAGGAAAATGATAATAAATTACAGGATAAAAAATGGAATAAAGACATCAATTCCAATAAAAAAGCTGGTCATTGAGGTGGATTTTAAAAACATTCCATTACTTTTGAACATAAAACAGAATCTTATGAGATATTTCAATGCCTATTCCATAGAGATAACCGACAAATGGAGGGGTCTTGAGTACAGGGTAAAATTGAAAAGGGAAAACCTGGGTGAGATCTACAAACCACTTGCCCACGTTATAGAAAGCGTAATTAGCAAGATTGATGCCAAAAAATTTAAGGAAGAGATTGAAAAAAATAACTATGAAATAGGTATAGAAGGTAATCTAATAACAATTACACCACAGATGGTTGAATTCAGGTATGAACTTCCCAAAAATTATGAGATGATAGAACTCCCATACGTTAAAATTTTTTTTGATAATGGTATCGATGATGAGCTACAAGACTACATGGTAGTAAAGAAACTTTCAAGAAGGATATCATTCATGAGGAAAAAGGCATCTGTGGAATATGATGATTATATTGATCTCTCACTCTCTGATTCAAAGTTGTTGATGAATATACTAAAACCATATACAAATAAATTGATGGATGAATTGAGAATCAGAAAGATAAACTTTTCTGACAGAATAAAGGAAATGCTTGTAATGAGCTTCAGTGACATACTCGAAGGTGAGATTGAAGTAGGCATATCTCCCGTTTACAAAAAATACAAAATAAAGGCAATTTCAAAATTGCCAGGTTTATCCCCAGAGGATGCTGAAAAAATATATTCCGCAGGATTCAATACAATAAATGATCTCTATTCCGTTCATATCAAGGAGATTACGGATAAAACAGGTCTACCTTTGCAGAAAGTAAAGAACGTAAAGGATTATCTAGATAAGTATAAAAGCTTTGATGTGTTGATTGTAAAGGAAAAGTATTACTGCCCAATGTGCGAATCTGAGTTAACGGAAAAGTTTGATAATTGCCCCAGATGCGGTGTGAAACTTGAATGGCCTAGGGATCATACTTGAGCGCCCTTATGTTTTCTTCAAGCCTCCCTGAGAATATACCAGAGGCAGCACATATTATGTCAACATAATTTTTAACGAACTTAACAGTTTCCTTGTTAATTCCACCGTCGACGGCAATTTCAAATCTATAATCCCCCTCATCCCTAATTTTTTTAAGCTCCCTTATCTTATCCACCATACTGGTTATGAATTTCTGTCCAGAAAACCCCGGATGGACGGTCATTATTAATATTATATCCACATCTCCAAAATATTCTCCAGCCATATGCAGGGGTGTTTCAGGATTTATTGCTATGCCCTTTTTTGCATCAACTATTGATCTCAATGCCTCCCTAAAATTTTCCGTCTCTATGTGTACAGTGATCATATCTGCACCTGATTCTTCAAATCTTTTTACATATAGTTCAGGCCTTGAAATCATCAGGTGTGCCTCTATTGGCAATTCTGTCAATTTTCTGAGGTTTTTTACAAAATCTGGGCCAACGGTCATATTAGGTACAAAATGCCCATCCATAACATCCACATGATAAAAGTCTATCCCATATCTCTCAATTTCCTTGACAATTTCTCTCAGGCAGGTTAGGTCTGCAGATACGATGGAAGGGGCAAGCTTCATAGTTTACGTAAATGCAATACAATTACAAATTTTTTTATATTGATAAATAATTATAAATATAAATCATCAAAAACCGGAAAATATTTATATAGGTGTATAACAATTAATAAAAGGATGAAATTT
>PNIT01000042.1 GCA_002878135.1 Candidatus Aciduliprofundum sp. | reverse complement strand
TCTGTATGATAAAATTGAGGATAACTATAGGCTACAAGGAAGGTGTTGAGGATCCTGAGGGTCTTGCAGTGAAAAATAGCCTCAGGCTTCTGGATTTTAAAAACGTTGGTTCAGTTAAGGTCTCCAAGGTGTATGAGATCTACATAGAGGATACAGAGGATCCAATGAGGGAGGCTGAGGAGATGTGCGACAGGCTCCTGGTTAACCCCGTAATACATGATTATAGGATAGAGATGGAGAGATTATGATGGAGAGGATCCATGAGAAATATCCTGTTTACAGGATAAGGATAAGGGAGATGGATGAAAAACAGCTGATGGAGATCAGTGAATCAATGGGTCTTGCATTGAACAGGGAGGAGATGCTGAGGATAAGATCCTATTTCAGGGACCTTGGAAGGGATCCAACTGATGTTGAACTTCAGGCAATAGGGCAGGCCTGGAGCGAGCATTGCTGCTACAAAAGTTCAAAGCATGTACTAAAGAAATACATCATAGGAATTGATGCACCACAGGTATACCTGGTTGGAGAGGATGCTGGTGTTGTTGAACTTGATAGGGACCATGTTTATGTTTTCAAGATGGAGAGCCATAATCACCCAAGCTTCGTGGAACCCTATGGAGGTGCTGCCACAGGTGTGGGCGGAATAATAAGGGATGTCCTTTGTATGGGTGCTAAGCCTCTGGCGCTTGTTGATTCAATCTTTTTCGGTAGGCTTGATCATCCGTACGAGGGTCTTCAGAAGGGGACAAAACATCCAAAATTCCTTTTTGAGGGTGTTGTTTCAGGCATAAGGGACTACGGTAACAGGGTGGGAATACCCACCATATCAGGTATCACCTATTTTCACAATTTCTTTCTGAATAACATACTTGTTAATGTTGGCTGTGTTGGTGTATGTAAGAAGGAAAATGTAATACACAGCAGGGTGGACAGGGTAAATGAAAATCTTGTGCTTGTGGGTGGTAAAACTGGAAGGGATGGCATACACGGTGTGACATTTGCGAGCAAGGTTTTTGACAGGGAGGAGAAAATAGAGAAGACTGCCGTTCAGCTAGGTAATCCCATAATAAAGGAACCCTTGATACACGCTGTACTTGAGGCTGTTGAAGAGAAGATAGTTGATGGAATGAAGGATCTTGGTGGAGGCGGACTTTCAAGTGTTGTGGGTGAGATGTGCCTTGCAGGTGGTGTTGGAGCAGAGGTGTTTCTTGAAAGGGTACCGCTGAAGGAGAGCAACATGGCCCCCTGGGAGATATGGATAAGTGAATCTCAGGAGAGGATGATGATAGCCGTATCGGATGAAAACCTTGGAAGACTGATGGACATATTCAGCTATTGGGGTTTAGAGGCCTCTGTAATTGGAAGGACCATTGAGGAAAAGGTGCTGAAACTCTACTACAACGGATTGAAGGTGATGGATCTTGACCTACATTTCATTACCTCCGGCCCGGTTTACTGTAGGCCCTACAGGATAATATATCCCTCACAGACTTTGGTAGATCAGATACCTCCAGAGCCAAACTATCAGGATATCTACGATAAAATAATTTCACACCCAAACGTAGGCTCAAAATCCTATGTGATAAGGCAGTATGACCATGAGGTGAAGGGTAATACGGTGATCAAGCCCCTGAACGGTCTTATTGGCATGGAAACACACAGCGATGCATCTGTTATAAGGGCGCTGGAGAGAGGATTCAGGGGTTTGGCCATAACATCCACATCAAATCCAATGATAACATCACTTGATCCCTACTGGGGTGCAATGTCAATATTTGACGAGGCTATAAGGAACCTTGTATCCTCAAATGCTATTCCACACTCAATGGCGGACAACCTAAACATGGGAAATCCTGAAAACCCAGAGGTGATGGGACAGCTTTATGAGGTGGCCAGGGGTCTAGGGGAGGCAGCAAGATTCATGGGTATACCATATGTCGCGGGGAACGTTAGTCTCTATAACGAAAACAATGGTATATCCATCCCCCCAACACCAACGCTCATGGCCATAGGCCTGGTGAAGGATGTGAGGAAGACTGTAACAACATCATTTAAGGAGGAGGGAAATCCGATATATATTGTTAATGAGACAAGGAGGGAGATGGGAGGATCAATCTACTATGATATTCTAAACATAAAAAGTACAGCTGTTCCAAAGGTTGATCTGAAAAGGCTTAAAGAAATATCCGGGAGACTTTTAAGGTCCATGGGAAAGGGTTACATAAGATCCTGCCACGATGTTTCCGATGGTGGGCTTGCCGTAACACTTACAGAGATGGCGCTTGGTACAAATTTTGGAATTGATGCAAACCTATACCGCATGGAATTCATGAGATCAGACTTCAAGCTTTTCTCAGAATCAAACACAAGATGGGTGGTGGAGGTGGATTCCCTGAAGGAAGAGGATTTCCTCAGAACAATGGAAGGTATAACAGTACATAGGATTGGAACGGTTACAGGTGATTCCATGCTGAAAATTAGGGATGGGAGAAGAATATTATTGAAAAAGGATCTCGAATACGTCAGGGGTCTATGGGGTGGTGCCATTGAAAGAAGGTGATGTGAAGGTAGCGGTAGTTAGGATGGAGGGGACAAACTGTGAGGAGGAATCCCTGAACTCAATGAGAAATGAGGGTGCATATGCTGAGTACGTTCATGTGAGGGAATTTATCAGTGGGAAAAAGAATATACACGATTACCATATGCTATTCTTCCCTGGCGGTTTTTCAGGTGGGGACTATGTAAGGGCAGGGGCAATCTTTGCATCAATGATCAAGGGGCCATTACTTAGGGAGATTGTAAAATTCATAGAGGATGAAAAGGTGGTGCTTGGTGTTTGCAATGGATTTCAGGTGCTCGTTGAGCTTGGCCTCCTGCCTGGTATTGGTGGTACCTTGAGCATTAAACCCCAGGCGGCCCTTGCACCTAACATATCTAACAGGTTTGAATGCAGGTGGATAGATGTAAGGATTGAGGAAAATAACTGTAAATTCCTCAATTATAAGGCAGGTAGAATAATCTCATTGCCTATTGCACATGCGGAGGGTAGGTTCATGCTTCCTGGGGATAAAAGGGAGGAGTACCTTCAGCATATGATAGATAAAAAACAGGTTGTCATGAGGTATGTGGATCCGCAGGGAAATTATTCTGGCTATCCATGGAATCCCAACGGTTCCATATATAACATTGCAGGGATATGTAATGAAACTGGAAACGTCTTTGGTCTTATGCCTCACCCCGAGAGGGCCTATTACAGGTTCCAGCATCCTGAATTCACAATAAATGGAGGTAGGAATGATGGGAGGGGTGTTTTCAAAGGAATCATGGATTACCTGAAGAGGAGATTTTAGCCCTTAATTCATCAGGATCAGTTGTAATAAAACTATTCTCCTCCTTTGTTGAGACCACCTTCAGGGGGAACCTGAGGGGATGTGAAATGAAGTATGCCTGTGAATATCTGCCTGCCCTTGGTTTCTCAGCGTTTATTATGTAATCCTCCTCCCTCTGGTTTAATTTGTAGAAATCCCTTGCATTATCACTTATTGCCGGATGCTTGAAGAGAACATGGAAGAGTGAATTGTTTGCCATTGATCTTCCGTAAATATTCTCAAGGAAGTCATCAGCCTTCTGGGATATCACGTTCATACCGCATTTCCATCTTCTCACATGCCTGAACATTGAATCAAGAAAAATTGCTGAATATTCATTCCTGAGCAATTTCCAGGCCTCATCTATTACCACCAGCTTCTTCTCATAATCCCTTGAGATCCTCTCATATATGTGTTCAAGGATTATTGCCATGTAGAGCGTTAGGTATTCATCGCTCAGATGTGAAAGGTCAAAGGATATTACCTTTCTATTCAGGTTTACCCTTGTTTCAGAGTTAAGATTTTTTAAAGATCCATTGAAGATATTTTCCATTGTTCTATAGAAATTCACTTCACCATGATCCTTCAATATTTCCAGAAGATCGGATATCCTTGGATCATTCTTTTTATTATACAACATTGTGAGTGATGCATCCAGCAAGGCCATCTCCCTTTTATCCATGTTCAGAAGGATTGAGAAAATGTTTCTTAGTCTGGATACCTTTTCCCTGAACCTCCTCTGATCATCTATGTCCAGGGGATTTATCTCATTTCCCTTCTCACCCACCCTAACGCTTGTTCCGCCCAGTAGTTTTACAAGGGAGGAATATTCACCCATTGGATCTATTATGTAAATCCTGATGGAGGGATCATTTATCATCTCCCTGAGAATCATCAACTTTACAAAGTAAGATTTACCAAAACCAGTGGTACCAGTGATAATGTAATGGGAGGATGGAAAATTCCACCTGTTTATGAAGACAGGTGATCCATTCCTATCATTTATACCGTAGAATACGCCACCATCCATATATATGTAATCGGCAAGGAACGGAAAGAATGCTGAAACTGCATGAGTATGTATATGTAATGCTTTTTCAACCCTGGATTCACCTGTTGGAAGTAGATTCCTGAAGGCAATATCCTGTCTGTAATAGGGCCTGTAGAATTTGAACATATGCTTCTTCAATTCAAAAGAGATTGATCTGTATGATTTTTCACTTTCCTTGAATCCATCTCCCTTTGGAAAAAGTAGAATTGAGAACTCATAGATATGTCCTTTTCCTGATATAATGTAATCCTGGAGCTCCTTAATACTCTCCATCTTCCTTACCATCCTCCTGTACCTTGATGAGATTACTCTATCCTGGGAAATCTCTGCATTCAGCTTCTCATTGTCTGAGTCAAGTATCTCCATGATTGTATCATCTCCTATGGGTGTAATATGCATGGATATGTCCAGCCATTGATTGGATGATATGATCTTATTCATTATACCAAAATTAACCGTCCTAGGTAGTTCATCTATAAAAATTGGCATGTGATTATATTTCTTCGTTATGAAATGTCTCTTGCCAAATATTATGAATCCCATCCTCTAATACCCCTCTGAAAAATTAGTATCATCACAAGCATTGAGATGAGTGATATTAAAAATATGCTCTTAATGAATATTGTGATCATTATGGCAGGTAAGGACCAGTATAAGATGTACAGATAAAACTTTTTTAGAATCAGGTAGTATAACAATGCCATCATATTAACAACACCCCATCCCCAGAGACTTTCCGTGAAATAGAAAATGATTGTTGAAACAAAGAATGAGGAAAAGAGTATCCATATGAATTCATCATCCCTCATATGAATTCACCAATAAGATCTTCATATTCACTGTACGTCATTAGCCTTGGATTTAGACCCATGCCCTTCAGGTTTTCATAGACATAGTTCAATCTTTCCTCTAGAATCCTTATACCATCGCTTTTTATGAGGCTCACCTCATAGTATCTTACCTTAACTATCAGAATAAATCTCTTTTTTGCAATGTTCCTTGTAATACCTGCAATCATCTCATTCAGACCATTTGAAATTGAAGAAAGATCCTCCCTTGTTGTATATACCGGATGTCCCTCCTCTTTAATGGAGTAAACGTAAATGGAAATTGGGAAGTCAAGTCCATTCAGAAATTCAGTGTACAAATTGTAAATGGCCATCCTTGATTCATCATCATAAAATTCTATACCAATTCCATCCACGGCGATTGCACCCATGTAGCCTTCAGATGAGGACCAGTATTCTACCTCCTCCCTTATTGATAGCATTCTCCTTATTTCCTGATATGGGAAGATCTTTCTGTTAATCTTCCATTTTAAAAATTTTATTATGAATATATCGAGCTCTAAACCATGTATCTTGTATCTCATCATTAAGTATGGAACTGGAACGAGGATAAGAAAGATTGGTGAGAATACAACGGTAAAGTATATAGGAGGTATTGTATAGATTATTGTTCTACTAAGTTGAAATATGTTCAGATTTAGAAAGTAAATCTCCTGACCCAGTGGCTCTGGTATATCTACACTCAATGCCATCAGATTTTACCCCCAATTTTTGGAAGGAGATTGATCCCTGTGCCTCCGGATATAATTTTTTTCGATGTACCTAAAAACTTTTCACCAATGATTATGCTTGGGATAAAATTCCTCACAGAAATTGTGCCGGTTATCTTTGGTGATACTGCCATGAACCTGGGAACGAATGACGCCACAAGGAATATTGCTATCCAGAAGAGTGGATCCATAATAAAACCAAGGAATAGTAAAACTATACCCATGAAAAAAATTTCAAAGGATTTGTCTATGAATGTTAACCAGATGGATTTGCCAAGATTTTCTGTCCTGGGTATCATGAGAAAGAGTGATCCTATGGGAAGAACCACGATAAAGAAGTATATCCATATTATTCTCATCACAAGTATTATTGTGAATACTATCATTGAGGAGAATAACCCCAGGAGTATAAGGAATTCCAGGAGACCATTCGTTCCATAAACTGATAGATTGAAGTTTAAGAAATAGTTCCATGGCCAGTACTGTAGTGAGATTATCCCCTGGTATGGAGAGGGGAATCCCGACCATACAAGATTAAAACCTGAATATATAAATGAGTATATTATCCTTGCAATGTAGAAAACTGCATCCACTATAAATATGGATGAATATGCAAGCACAATACCAGCAAAGATCCTTGGAATGTATTCCCTGAACCTTTCAATACCGAAAAATGTATGATTTATAAGATAAGAGATCGCTGAAATTATGAGAAATATGGAAAAGAAGGGTACAACAATATAGTTAAGGATTATTACACTGATATTAACTGAGAAATCCATACCTATCTGCGCATACGTTTGATATCCTGGTGAGAATGTTGATGGAACATAGAGTGGTTTGAGTGATGGTATATTCCCGTTGTTGAGTGGATATGGAAATGCGAAGTTGGGATTCAGGAAGGGAAATATGAAGAATTGCCAAAGAACACCTATGCCTGATATCAATAGGAGATTAAGGGAGAGAAATATCTGTGTAATCACAGCATTTACTATCTGTCCTATATCGAACAAGATTCTCACCCATGGGCTATGTATCCTATTATGTTAACTATGATTGATGCACCAAGAATTATAACTGATGCAATGAGCATTGTGGGTAGATCGTGCTTGAACTTAAGTATACCTTCCCTGTCATCCTTATGGAGGAAAAGGAAAACACCCTCCCATATCCACATTATGGATAGAACTGATACGGCAATGGAATTTACAACAAATGTTAATCTTGAGAGCATATTCTTGAGATCCTGTGTGGCATTTGTAAAGCTCTGGTTTATGGAAACATTGGATCCATTTGCAATGTCCATGTTCAAAGTGCCGAATATCAGCATCTGCGTCATAAACAGGAGGATAAAAATCCTCATTTCATCACCCCATTTCAGTAATGCAAATTAAATATATAATATTTGTTTTATTAAATTTATAAATTTTATAAAACTTATAAGGGTAATTTTTAAATATTCTGAATTAATTCAGCAATTATGAGAGGGGACGACTGGGCTTCCATAGGCATAAAGAGGGGTACGAAGGAAATTCTAAATAAGATATCCTCTGAGATAGTTCATGAACTGGAAAGGGCAGATCTTACCTGGGATGATGTTGTGATTTACCTTTCATACATCTATGAAAAGAGTAACAATAGGGTAATGAGTCATATCATCAGGTTTGAGGATTATTATTCAAAGGAGGATATTGAAAAAATAAGGAAGAAGTTAAAGATCCTCTGAAGTTTCGAATATAAACCAGGTATTTTCTCCTATATCTATCTCCTGTACTATTTTACATAATTTTCCATCCAGAATGAATTCCTTATCTTCCTTCAATATCCTCCATAGCTCATCTGAAAGTTTTATGGGAATACCAAAAGTTAATGGTTCCTCCGCCATCCTACATGGATTCACATCCCTTTTATATTTACCATCCTTTGATGATAGTATCAAGGGCAGACCCCCCCATTTCCTATGGAAGTATCTTTGGTTTGGTCACCTCTGCTCTCTGTTTCTTACCCCTTATGTCTATGAGTACAGTTTCACCCACTTTTATATCCTTTTTAATGTATCCAAGACCTATTCCTACCTTCAGAGAAGGTGACATGGTACCACTCGTTATTACACCTACCTTCTCATTATCCCTGTATATACCATAACCATGCCTTGGTATACCCTGATCAATCATCTTAAATCCCCTGAAAACCTCATGATCCTTATTCTTCATCTCCAAAAGTGCATCCTTTCCTATGAAATCATGGTTATAATTAATTATCCAAGATATTGATGCCTCTATTGGTGTTCTATCCATGTTGAAATCTGTTCCACTGAGGAGCATTCCCTTCTCCATCCTTAGGGTATCCCTTGCACCTAAACCACATGGTTTTAAGGATAAATCTTTACCATAGTCAAGTAGGGATTGCCATATTTCAACAGCATATTCATTGGGGAATATTAATTCAAAACCATCCTCACCTGTATATCCTGTTCTTGACACAAATATCTTTCCATAGGGAATAAAATTATCTCCCCTGTTCTCTATATCCATGAATGAAATGAAATCAAAGTGGAATGGTTTCATCTTAGAGTAATCATAATTCGTTAATTTTTCCATTAATTTTTGTGCCTTAGGACCCTGTACAGCTATACTTGCATACAGAAGGGATCTATCATAGATCTTGATGTTATAACCTGAAGATTTATCCATGATCCATCTGTATATCTTTTCCGCTGTAGCTGCATTCGGTACCAATAAAAATTTCTCCTTATTTACCTTATAAACTATTGTATCATCAAGCATTATTCCCTTCTCATTCAGGTATGCTGAATATTTTGCCTCAAAATTTTGCATATCTGATATCTTAGTCGGTAACAGATAATCTAGGAATTTTTCACTATCACTACCCTCTATTACAATGTCACCCATATGTGATACATCGAATATGCCTACATTATTTCTTACAGTAAGATGTTCATCTATTATGCCCGTGTACTCAAGGGGCATTAAAAAACCCGCAAACTCAACAATTCTTGCGCCAAGTGCAACATGCTCATCATAGAGTGGTGTTTTTTTGGCCATAACAATCACCTCATTAGGTATAATCTATTTGGATATAAATCATTCTTTTCCAGTGGAAATACCCCCCACACCCTCAATGAACATCTTATGTATCCTGTAGTCATCAGTCAGCTCAGGATGGAATGTTAATGCAAATATATTCCCCTTTCTCACAAATACGATGTCATCATTGTACTTTGCCATTATCTCAACATCACTGTACACTCTCTCTATAACTGGAGCCCTTATGAATACTGCGGGAAACGGTGAATCAAGGCCCTTTATATCTAGCATAACCTGGAATGAAGAGTACTGTCTTCCGTATGCATTCCTCTTTATATCTATATCAATTATACCCATGGGTGTTACCCTGGGATCCCCCGTATTCTTGGATATTATTATGGTTCCAGCACAGGTGCCCATAACACCAAGTGAACCATCCAATGCCCTTCTCCTTATTTCTTCAAATAGACCTGTGCTTTTTAATAACCTGGAGATTGTTGTACTCTCTCCCCCGGGTATAATTATGCCCACAACATCCTCCAGGTCCTTCCTGTCCTTTACATAGATGACGTTCCCAGAAATACCTGAAGCAACGAAAGCCTTCTTTAACATCTCCCCGTGCTCCGATACGTCTCCCTGTATGTTCAGTACACCAATATTTAGCATAATTCTACGCAATATTTATCATGGATAAAAATATTAAGATGAAGTGCAATCTTCCTCCCATGTACAGGAAGATATTGGAATCCCTTAAGAATACAGTTGTAATAAATGAAAGGGTAGGTAAGGATCTTGAGCTTACAAGATATCTTTTAAAATATCCCAGGAACCCCGTTTATTTTAAGGATCTTGATGGGTATGAGGCCGCGGGAAACGTGTGGGCTGACAGGAAGAATTTTGAGATAGTACTGAAAACAAGGGATCTAATTTATAAGATTGCGGAATCAATAAATGAACCAGAGGATTATTCAATTGTTGATGGAAATTTTTTAAAAACTGCCGATTTTTCTTTAAGGGATTTACCAATACCCAGGTATTTCAGGGGGGATGGCTCAAATTACATAACCAGTGGTATAGTATTTTCAGAATATGGAAATAAAAGGAATGTTTCCTTCCACAGATTCATGGTACTTGACCAAAAGAGGGCTGCCATAAGGCTAGTGCCAAGGGATCTGTACAGGATGTACAATGATGCAATGTCCCATGGAGAGGAATTAAAAATTTCAGTTGTGGTGGGAGCATTTCCAACATTCCTCATAGCCGCTGCTACATCGGTTGAATATTCTGTGGATGAATCAAGGATAGCATCCTCCCTAAGGAAAAGAACCCTAGGTGAAAGGGAAAAAATGGTGAGAATTGATAATGGTATACTCGTACCTTACGAATCAGAGTATGTATTCAGCGGTGTGATAACATCTGAAAAATGCAGGAGGGAAGGGCCCTTCCTAGACATCACCAGGACCTATGATGTACAGGAGAATCAGCCAATAGTTGTCTTTGATACCTTGTACACATCCAGGGATCCAATATTCCATATACTTCTACCCGGTGGATATGAACATTACAATCTCATGGGAATGCCAAGGGAACCCACCATATACAATGAGATAAGGAAGGAGGGTATTGATGTTATAGATGTAAGGCTAACATACGGTGGTAACTCATGGTTACATGCAGCGGTGAAGATCAAAAAAAGGAATAGTGATGATGGAAAGAGGGCAATAATGGCGGCCTTCAGAGGTCATAGAAGCCTTAAGCATGTGGTGATAGTTGATGAAGATATTGATATTGGAAATGTTGAGGATGTTGAATGGGCAATAGCCACAAGGTTCCAGGCTGACAGGGACCTTGTCATAATAAAGGAAAGGGGAAGTTCACTTGACCCAAGCAGGTATGAGAATGATATCACCTCAAAGATGGGTCTTGACGCTACCATAAAGGGGGAGAGGGAAAAATTCATAAGGGAATTCTGAACAAGAAAGTTTTATTATATTCCAATTAAATATGGTAGATTGTGATCTTGGATGGAAGTAAAGATGAATGTTAAGGATCTCAAGGAAATTACGGATCTGCTGCTTACACTTGTGACAGAGGCAAAGTTTGAGTTTAATAAAAAGGGTTTGAGCGTCAAGTGCGTTGATCCTGCACATGTTGCGATGATAGTTTTGGACCTCAACAAGGATGCATTCCTTGAATACAATCTTGAGGAGGACACGGAGGTGGGGGTGGATCTTGAAAAGATCAAGGATTTTCTTAAGAATACAAGTTCCAACGATGTTATTGAGATAAAAAGGGAGGATTCAAAGCTTCTGCTCACAGTTGGCTACCTCAGCAGGACCATGTCAACAATAGATCCCTCAAGCATCACAGTCCCTAAGGTACCCTCCCTTGGGCTTCCAGCTAAGGCTGTTGTACCCACCGATCAGTTCGCAGGTGGTATAAAGGTCGCTGAGAACATATCAGATAATATAACACTCCACATAACACCAACAGAGTTCAGGCTTTATTCCACAGGTGATGAGGATTCAACAAAACTCATAATTCCAAAGGATCTACTAAAGGAGCTAAAATGTGATTCTGAGGTGAGGAGCCTCTATCCAGTGGATTATCTCCTGAGATTTATAAAGGCCATAAATTCTGAGTATGTTACAGTAAATCTTGGAACTGATTATCCCGTAAAGATTGAGTTCACATTCTCAGATGGAAAAGGAAATGGCATATTCCTTCTTGCTCCAAGGATAGAGGAATAGAACAAGAAAAGTTAATTAAACTTTACTTATTCTACGGAAGGAGATGAAGATAAGACAGCCAATCATAGGAGTTTTAGGACATGTGGATCACGGTAAGACATCACTCCTAGATGCAATAAGGGGCACCTCCATAGCAAAGAAGGAGCATGGGGGTATCACACAGCACATAGGTGCAACGGAGGTGCCAATAGAAACAATTTATGAAATATGCGGGTCACTTATTAAGGAAAAGAAATTCAGGATACCCGGCCTGCTTTTCATAGATACACCTGGGCATGAGGCCTTTACAACCCTCAGGGCCAGGGGTGGATCCCTCTCTGATCTTGCCATACTTGTTGTTGATATTAGGGAAAAGGCTATGCAGCAGACAGTGGAAAGCCTCAACATACTGAAAAAATTCAAGACCCCCTTCGTTGTGGCCGCAACAAAGATAGACCTGATAGATGGATGGAGGAATTCGCAGAACAAGCCATTCGTTCATGCCATTAAGGAACAGGCAGACTTCGTTAGGGATGAACTTGATAGATCTGTGTATACAATATCTGAACAACTATTCAACCATGGATTTTCATCTGAGAGGTATGATAGGATCAGCGATTTTACAAAGAATGTTGCTATAGTGCCGGTGAGTTCAAAACTTAGGATAGGCATAGCTGACCTTCTCCTGGTTCTCATAGGTCTTGCACAGAGGTATTTGGAGAATGAACTGAAAACTGAGGATGGTCCTGGTGTGGGTACCGTTCTTGAAATCAAGGAGGAGAAGGGACTTGGAAAAACACTTGATGTGATACTATACGAGGGTACAATAAGGAAGGGGGATACCATAGTGGTATCGGGGAAAAACAAACCAGTTATAACAAAGGTGAAGATTCTACTTAAACCAAAGCCCCTGGATGAGATAAGGGATCCAAGGGATCCATTCATGCAGGTGAAGGAGGTCTCTGCAGCCGCGGGTATTAAAATATCTGCACCGGATATAGACGATGTTATACCGGGTGGAATACTAAAGGTGGCTGACATACAGAACCTTGATAATGTTGTCAATGAGATAAGGGATGAATCAAAGCTAGCTCTTGAACTCTCGGAGGATGGCATAGTTATAAAGGCGGATGCAAAGGGATCACTGGAGGCACTCTACTACGAGCTAAATCTCCTTGGTGTACCTGTGAAAAAGGCAGGTATAGGTGATGTAACAAAAAGGGATGTTGTTGATGCTGAAACCACCCAGAATGAACTCAATAAGATAATAATAGCCTATAATGTGAGGGTTCCACAGGATATAGGATCTGGAACAAATGTGAAGATAATAGAGGGAAAGGTCCTCTATGAATTGATAGAGAAATACAAGGAGACCATTGAGAGGGAAAAGGAAAGGATAGAACAGGAGAAGAGGGCGGAGATAAACTTCCCCGCAAAGTTCAAGATACTTGAAAACTACATTTTCAGGACATCGAAGCCTGCGATAGTTGGTGTCAGGGTACTCTCAGGGAAGATAAAGCCAGATCTGCCTGTAATGAATGCTGAGGGTAAGTCACTTGGTACAATAAAGAGTATTAGGGACAAGGATCAGACATTGAAGGAGGCAATAATGGGGCAGGAGGTAGCCGTATCAATCTCAGATGCGGTTGTTGGTAGGAACGTTTCACCCGGTGATATCATTTATTCTGATCTAAGTGAGATGGATGTGAAAAAACTGAGGGAAATGGAACTTACCTATGAGGAAAAGGAAACACTAAATGAGATAATATCAATAAAAAGAAGGGAAAAGCCCTTCTGGGGAATGTGAGATTATTTTAAAAGGTAATAGCCTGCACTTTTTTGCCTTGCAATCCTTTTTACGTAACCCTTGTTAATCAGTTCCTGCAGTGCATTGTTTACAAGACCTTTGCCCATGCTAGCTGCCTTCATTATGTCATCTGCAGTCTTTAACTTATCCTCAGATGTTGCACCTAGCTTCTTCATCGCCTCATAGACCTTTTTTGCATTTGGTGTTAGAGTCTCATCAGCCATTTTTATCACCTTTATAAATTTACCAATATGTGTTATATTTATAAAATATTTAAATTTTTTTGGATTTGATTGATAAAAATGTGAAGAAAAGTTTTTATAAAAAGGAATATTGATCCAAAAAGGGCGATGTTCATAGGAGAAGCCCGATGGTGATATATATGGTAAAAAATATGTACGATTTCATTGGTGAGATGTGGAAAAGGCCAAGGGAAGGTTTGCTAGGAGAGCTGCAGTGGCAAAGGATGATAGAATGGAGGAAGGGTCCTGCGGTGGTTAGGATTGAGAGACCAACAAGGTTGGACCGTGCACGTGAACTTGGATACAAGGCAAAACAGGGTATTATTGTTGTTAGGTCCAGGGTAAGAAGAGGAGGACTTAATAAGCCAGCCATTAGGGCAGGCAGAAGGCCAAAGAGAAAGGGAATACTAAAGATCACCATGAAGAAGAGTACAAAAAGGATTGCCGAGGAAAGGGCAGCAAGGAGATATCCTAACATGGAGGTACTTAACTCCTACTATGTTGGGGAGGATGGTCTCTACAAATATTATGAGGTAATTCTCGTTGACAGAAGCCATCCTGCAATATTAAATGATAAAAATCTATCATGGATAACAAAACAAAAGGGTAGGGTTTTCAGGGGTAAAACATCCGCGGGTCAGAAGGGAAGGGGCCTGAGGAAGTCCAGGGGTCTTAAAAGTTAAATGAGAATCCTACAGATTTCAGACCTAGCACCTCCGCACATTGGCGGTATTGAAAAGGTAGTCTGGAGATACTCAAAACTATTGAAGGAAAGAGGGCAGGATGTTACAATACTAACTTCAAAACTAAGGGAAACACCTTCAAGGGAGAACTTTGATGGTGTTGATTTCATAAGGGTTCCAAGATACATTCTATCATTCCCAAACATATATTCAAGAAATTTTGACATAATACACACCCATTCCTATTTTTCATTTTTCTCCCTTGGCCTGGAGAAAAAATTTACAGAGAAGATAATAATAAAACATGTTCACAGTGTATATGGTGAAGAGCTGGAGGAATTTACGGGATGGTCTTTTTCAAGAATATTTTCAAAGATTGAAAGGTATCTCCTTACCACAGATTGTTCTGGCTTTATTGTGCCAAGTAATTTCACAAAAATGAGGTTGATAGAGCTTGGAATAAAAAATGAGGTATTCGTGCTTCCTCACGCACCTGAATATCATGATTTTCCACCCAAGGATCTGGCCAGGGAGAAAATAGGAATACCAAAGAATAGCAAGGTGGTTGGTTTCATTGGAAGGATGTCCAAAGGAAAGGGACCACAGGATATTGCATCAATCTGGTCTGAGATAAAAAAGGCAATTCCTGAGGCAATTTTGATCTTCGTTGGTCCTGAGCCAGATGTTAAGACATCTGGAATAAGGGGCAATTCAGACATAGTTAAGGATATTCTAAGAAAATCAAAATCCCTGGAAAGTGTAATATTCGCCGGGAAGGTGGAGGAGGAGATGATGCCATACTACATATCATCATTTGACCTATATGTTTCACCAAGTATCAACGAAGGTTTCGGTATGTCCATACTTAATTCCATGTACGCCGGGATACCTGTGGTTGCTTACAGGAATACGGCAATACCTGAACTCGTCGACGATGCAGGTATCCTTGTGAATACAGGGGATCTTGAGGGCTTAAAAAATGCCATAATTTCAATACTCTCGGATAAGGTTATGCGGATGGAACTCTCAGTTAGGGCCAGGGAGAGGGCCTCCAACTATACATGGGAAAATACAATCAACTCCCTAATGGATATTTATTCACATTACCTGTGAGATCTCTTATATTCAAGGGCAGCCTGAACGAGACCAAGATGGAGTCTAGATGGTTTAAGTGGCCTACTCTTGAATTCTGGATGGAACTGGCTTGCCATATAGAATGGATGCCCTTCAAGCTCAAATATCTCCATCTTCCTACCCGTTTCATCCTTTCCCGTGAACTTCATTCCATGTGATTCTATCTCCCTTATGTATTCCTCGTTTACTTCATACCTGTGCCTGTGCCTCTCGTATATTATCTTTTCACCGTAGAGCCTGTATGCCCTTGAATTCTCATCCAGGATTACCTTCTGGGAGCCAAGCCTCATGGTTCCACCAAGTTCGTTCACCCTCCTCTGTTCAGGAAGTAGATCTATAACGGGGTGAGTTGTATCAGGAACAAACTCAGTACTGTTTGCATCATCATATCCAAGCACATTCCTTGCAAACTCCACCACTGCCATCTGGAAGCCCAGGCATATCCCCAGGAATGGTATACCATTCTCCCTAGCAAATCTTGCTGCCATTATCTTTCCCTCCGTACCCCTGGCACCGAAACCCCCTGGTATCAGTATACCGTGGAGTGATTGAAGGCCTTCAGTACCATTCTCAAGAGCCTCTGAATCAATCCACCTTATGTTTACCTTTGTCCTGAGATGCGCAGATGCATGAATGAAGGACTCCTTATGGCTCAGATATGAATCCTTGAGATGAACATATTTTCCTACTACACCTATTGTTACCTCTTCCTCAGGGTTTTCAAGCCTTTCAAGGAATTCCCTCCATTTCCTCATGTCAGGCCTCCTTCCATCTATCCTTAATTTCTTTGATATATATTCACTCAGATTCTGTTCCTCTAGCATTATTGGCACCTCATAGACGGATGTCTTGGCATCTGGAGCGCTTATCACAGCATCAATGGGTACATCACAGAAATTTGAAATCTTCTCCTTTGTTTCCTTGGTTAATGGTACCGAGCATCTACCAACTATTATGTCCGGTGATATGCCTATTGACCTGAGCTCTTTAACACTATGCTGTGTTGGTTTTGTCTTCTGCTCCCCCACAACATCTAGTACGGGCACAAGGGTGGTATGGACGAATAGCCTATTCTCTTCCCCCACCTCCCTGCCTATCTGCCTCAATGCCTCTAGAAATGGCATCGATTCAATGTCTCCAACAGTACCACCCACTTCAATAAGGACAACATCCGCCCCTGAGGTCTTGGCCACCCTGTATATCCTTCTTTTAATCTCATCTGTGATATGGGGTATTATCTGCACAGTTTTACCAAGGTATTCTCCCTTTCTTTCCTTTTCAATTACAGTCTTATAAACCTTGCCCGTTGTAATGTTGTTCTCACCATTCAATGGTATATCAAGGAATCTTTCATAATTTCCGAGGTCAAGATCCACCTCGGTACCATCATCAAGAACAAATACCTCACCATGCTGGTAAGGATTCATTGTTCCTGCATCATAATTTATGTAAGGGTCAATCTTAATTATATTTACCTTAAGACCCTTCTCCTGGAGTATTTTTGCAATACTCGATGTAGTAATACCCTTACCAAGTCCGGATATTACTCCACCAGTGACAACTATAAGCTTCATGCTATGTTTAATGATAACCACAAAAATAAATATTTTCATATCATTGATAATTAAAATTTTTTAGAAAATTTCAAAATTAATTGAGTTCATTATTAAATTAAAAATAGTTGGCATACGATGGTAATCTCATCATAATTGAAAGCCATAAATATTTTGAATAATTCCCAATACTATGGAGAAGGTAATACATGGTACAAGGATTGTTCTGAAAAAAGGTGACATAACTGAGGAGGATTGCGATGCCATAGTCAATGCAGCAAATTCAAGCCTCATGGGTGGTGGCGGTGTTGATGGTGCAATACACAAAAAAGGTGGTAGGATTATACACGAAGAATGCCTCAGGATAAGGAAAGAAGAATACCCCCAAGGTCTTCCCGAGGGTGAGGCGGTGATCACCAGGGGTGGAAATCTCAAGGCCAGGTTTGTTATACATACTGTTGGACCTGTATGGAGGGGTGGGAATGTGGGGGAAGGAGATTTGCTATTCAATTGTTATATGAACTCCCTTATGATTGCCCTAAGGAATGGATTCTCATGCATAGCATTCCCTGCAATAAGCACGGGGGCATTTGGATATCCACTCAGGGAGGCTGCTAAAACCGCCTTTAGTGCCATAAGGCAATTCCTTGAAAAAAATAATGGCAAGATTAAGGAGATAAGGATGGTCCTTTATACGGATGAAGCATTCAGGATATTCTCCCAGGTTTTTTCAGAATTTTTTTAAAATTTATTCACAAGTGCCACACCTGCTATTACAAGGGAACCTCCTATTATGGTCACAGCATTTATAATCTCATGGAGGAGGAGGTATGCGCTTGCTATTGTAAATACTGGTGCCAGATAATAAAAAACGGATGCATTAGGTGGAGATAGAATCTGAATACCCTTGAAATTAAGATAAAATGCGATTATGGTGGTGAAGAGAACAAGGAAAACGAGGGAAAAGAGGTCCAGATTATTGAATCTTGAAAATTCTGAAGGAAAATTAAGAAAGAATGGAAGAATGATCAATGTACCCAATACTGTGGATATGGAAGTAACAAAGAGAACGCTGTATCTCTGGAGTAAGTTCTTTGAGATGATTGTGTAAAGACTCCAGGATAATGAGGCAAGCAATATTAGGATCATTGAAATAAAGCCTGAGATTGTTCTAATGTCATCAACAAATATAAGAAATATGCCAAAGAATGAAATTATAATACCAAACATCTTAAAAACATTAAATTTTTCATCCCTCAGTGAGACCGATATAAGGTAAATGAATATTGGTTCCGTTGAGATTAGTATTGAACCTAGGCCGGCAGAAACACCCTGCGCCCCGCTGTTATAAAATATTTGATAAAGTGCCACTCCAGTGAGACCCATGAGGAAGAGCAGTGGTAAATCCCTCCTGTATATCTTCTCCCTTAAAATGATCACTATGGGTACAAAGAATATGAGGGAAAAAATGAACCTTGCTGCACCAAGTGTGAATGGATCCATCACCTGCAGAAGAATCTTCACTGCTGTATATCCTATGCCCCAGATAAGTGAAACAAGTGTCATGTATATGTATCCCTGATATGTTTTTTTCATTGAAGAAATGAATTTAAAAACATGTTAAAATACTTTATTATGAGGAAATTACCATCCCCTCAATCTGTAGTATCTTTCTAGGAGAGATCTGAGTTCATCATCACCCATTCCAGATTCCTCCGGTTCACCCTGTATAGGAGACCTTACAATCCTTGGAAGGTAATCATCCTCCATTTTCAATCCAAGGTCAACGTTAATCCTCCTCTTCAGGTTAACAATCCTGGCTCCAGATTCCATGAGATCATCAAGGCTCTTCTCCAAACCTGTTGAAAGATTGAATGCATCCAGGATCTCCGATGGTGATGGCTGTGCATAGTAGCAGAGTATGAGTGAATTATAGATTTGCCTGTAATCCTGTGTTTTTATTGCGGACAATACCCTTTCATCAGTGTCCACAGCCCATCTGTCGCCTGATACTATTCCAATTTCCTCATGCGAGCCACCTATATCCACCTGATACATGTCACCCTGCATATGATCTGCACCCCTGCTTGAGGTGGCGTAGATTAAACCCTGAAGCTTGAATGCCCTGGGATCATGCATTGGAATCTCAAGGCCCTTCACAGTGGCAATCATGTCCCTCTCAATGCCCCTTGATATAGCAAACCTTTCAAGTCCCTTTGATAGATCCTTACCATCGCCCCTGGCATGGGCTATATCAACTATCAGATCCTCCAGTCTTTCAAATCCATTCTCAAAGTATTTATTCAGTGAAATATCAATCATTCCATTATCAATGAAATATTTGACTGCAGAGAGTAAAACACCGGTGCTTATTGAATCCATTCCCAGGGAATTTACAAGATGGTTCCATTTCAATATCTTTTCAAAATCCTGGTTTCCAAGCAATGGACCGAAGGCTGCAACTGTTTCATACTCAGGGCCATCAACATTTTTTCCATGGAAATCTACAGATCTACCACATCCTATAACGCAAGATGAGCAGTGATAACTCCTTACAACATAGGTTTCATGGAATTTCATGCTACTGAGGGAATCATAGGGGAAATTATGATCCCTAAAATAATTCGCGGGAATATCACCAAAACCCTGGCCCCCATCCATCCATATCATGCTTCCATAATCCCTGAAACCAGATACAACAGGAGATTCAATCAATTCCTTCGCCACCCTTGAGGAAAGCCTGTTGAACTCATCCTTTCTGGCAAGGGGAACAAGCTTTTTTCCCCTCACAGCAATGGCCTTGAGCCTCTTTGAACCAAAAACTGCACCAAGGCCGGTCCTGCCCGCAGCCCTCCCCTCGTCATTCATCACAGATGAAAAAAGAACAAGGTTTTCACCCGCTGGACCTATTGACATAACAGAATATTCACCCCTTTCCTTCACCTTTATCTGTGTGCTATACACATCTAGACCCCAGAGGGATGATGCATCAGCGATTGAAACATCACCATCATCTATGTATACCACTGAAGGTTTTTCAGCAATTCCCTGGATAAAGATACCATCAAATCCGCTCCTCTTTAGGGAATAACCAAAATGTCCGCCAGAGTTAGATTCACCCAGAAGATTTGTGAGTGGACTTCTGCTTATTATCTCATGCCTTCCAGTGTTTGGAAAAGCTGTTCCCACCAGTGGACCCGTCATAATTATTATTGGATTTTTCTCTGAAAATGGATCCTCCTTTCCAATTTTACTGAATATATAAGCACCAACACCAACACCTCCTATGTATTCCTCCCAGGCATCCACCTCCTGATTCCATATTTCACCTGTGGTCAAATCTATGTACAATATATTATTCCAGTAGCCTGGCATAGGAGTTAATCACCATATGCCCTGAGATAAATATTCCTTAGATCCTCTTCACCAACAACAACGGGGTTGAATGCAAGTTCGCTGTCCTGGAGAGACTTTGAAATGAGTTCGTCAATCATTTTAATGTATTCATTCTTTGGAATATTCAGATCCTTTACCCTGTAGGGCTGTCCTATACTATCGTAAAATTCCTTTATTTTATCTATAATGTCCCCAGTGTCAAGTATCCTGGCTACCTTTTCATACTTTGACCTTGTATATTCATCAGATGAATTAAATTCTATTACATATGGAAGGAATAACCCAACGGAGGTTCCATGAACAACATGGAATGTGGCACCAAAGCTGTGACCCAGTGCATGTGCAAGTGCTGTACCACTGTTTGAGAATGCTATACCTGCCATGGTAGCTGAAAGATGGATGAGATCCTTTGCATCCTCATCATTTCTCATAGCTTTTCCAAGGTTTTTGTATATTATTTCAATTGCTTTTTCCGCAAGGGCATCAGTAAATATGGTAGAAGTGTTTGCTGAAAGGGCTTCAAATGCATGAACAAATGCATCTATTCCTGTAGATCTTATTATCTCAGGGTTTGTGGGTGTTAATGATGAATCCAGAATAGATATGTATGGAACAAGCTCATAATTCCCAAGGGCAAGCTTTCTATCAACATCAGTAAGGACAATACCAAAGGATACATCACTACCAGTACCGGATGTTGTGGGTATTGCTATAAGCTTTAATTTCAGATCAATTGGTTCAAAGGGATTGACATCCCTTAGATCCTTATCAGGGTGAGACAATTTTATGGCGACAGATTTTGCAAAATCCAGGACGCTCCCACCCCCTATACCAATAATGGTATCTATATCAAGCATATTTATTTCATCCACTGCCTTCTCTATACTCTCTATGGAGGGTTCGGGTTTAACATCATCGAAGAATTTGAAGTTAAAATTCATAAGGGATGATTCTAGCCTTTTCCCATGGATGGACATTATATTTCTATCCGTTATTATGAGTACATTTTTTGATTTCTCATTCCTGAGGATATCCCCCAGATTGTCAATGATATCCCTCTGGTAGTAAATCCTCCTGGGTAATGTGAATACTGGCATATTCACTCAAGGTATTCTGTGGGTATGCTCTGGGCTACTTTCACCATTGCAATCGCTGCTGAAGCGTACCTGAGAAGGAGTGCCATGTTTCCTTCCACCTTCATCTGTCCGGTTAACATGGCCTGAGTGGGATTTATCTTTCCATCTATTATCTTCTTCCAGTTTGCGTATGTGGCTGATAGCTTAAAGGGTGCACCCTTTGAAGGATCCTTAACAATCTCACAGCTTTCACATTTTCCATCCTTCAGGTGGAGTATGAATGAATCAAACTGAGGTTTTTTACTCAAGCTCTCAACATCGATTATCCTGAAGAGAATTGGATCCTTCCAGCCCTTTCCAGATTTGTTATAATCGGGGGATTCGCTCAATCTCTTGCAATATTCCTTCACCCATTCCTCAGAAGGGAAAAGAAATTTTTCATCCATGGTTATTAAGATAAAATGCATCTATTTATACTTTGATCATCAACATAACATCCATAGAGATCCTTTAAATTAAAAATAATTCTCAATGACATTCTTAAGTATATCGTACATGCTTGCATTTTCCTTCATTATCTCAAGTATTGAGAATATTGGGAAAAGCTTCAGATATTCACTTTTTTCAAAAAGCTTAGATTTTCTTATTATTTCAAACTCCTTCATTATGTTAAACATGAAGAATCCCATTATGAGGCTTATATCCTTTGAATCACCTATCTCATTCTTAATGTAATAGGAGAAGAGGTTCTGGCTTCCACCACCCTCCTCATTGGAATTTATGTAACCCACAAGGTCATCGGAGAACTGGTATGCAATCCCAAGAGCCATGCCATACCTCTTTGCATCCTGTATGTATTCCTTTTTCCCTGAGACAAGGGCACCTATCTCCGCTGCTCCTTCAAAAAGTGATCCGCTCTTTAATGCAATCAGTCTCCTATAGTCCATTCCTGGCCAGTTGTTCCTATCCTCTGCAATTATATCAAGGTATTCACCCATGGATGCCTTAGACCACGTTTCAAGACCTACCTTGAAAAATTCCTCACCCTCCCTTCTCGCTATATCAAGTGATTCTGAGATAAGAATATGGGGTAGTATAACTGCCTTTTCCAATCCATACCTTTTCCAGAGTGTTGGTTTTCTCCTCCTCTCAACACTCCTGTCTATTATATCATCGTGAACAAGGCTTGCTGAATGGCCAAGCTCCGCGCTTATGGCCAGCCTTAGAGCCTTTTTCTGATCACCCTCAAGGGCCTCAGAGATAAGAAGAAGAACTACCCCCCTCAACCTCTTCCCATCACCTACGGCATATTCCACCAATTCGTATAATTCCCCCTCATACCTTTTTCTTATATAGTCCATAATTGCTTTATCTATTTCTCCCTTCTTTTCATCCAATTTTTTTATAAGATATTCAAACTGTGGCAATTCCAATCACTAAAAGGTGATAATACAATTTAATATTAAACACTTTTTAAGCTTTTATTTATTAGGAATTGAAATAAAAAGCTCCTGAATTTAAAAAATTTTCCCACAGGATAACTGTAATCTTGGAGGTGCTTAAAATTCCCTATTTCCCCTGTATATGTAAACCTCGTCAGTGTCTATGCTATATCCTATCAATTTTGAATATCTGCCCCAGTTTACAAAAACCTTGAATATCTTCTCTGGATCCATGGTATAAAAATTATTCTTTATTATCTCAATGAACTTATCCTTTTTTATCTTATTATCCTGATCCTTCTCCAGTATTGGAAGTAAGGTCTTGAAAGGTTCCACTTCCCTCAGCTTTTTTTCTAGGAGCATCTTTCTCTCCCTTATACCAGAATTCACAAACCTTTTCCCGAACTCAGTCAACTGTATATTCCCCTCCACTACCTTTACTAGATCCAGTCTTTCAGCATCATCAACTATGTTGAAGAACTCCGATTTTTCAATTCCAAGATCATCGTCTATCTGGGCCAGATCCTCAGGCCCCTTAAGATCACTTACCCTCTCCACAAGACCTACTATCTTGCTTACCGAAGTTGTCTCCAACAAATCCATTTCTGATCAATGGATTATTGTTTTATCAATATAAAATCTTTGCTTGATAGGATTTAAATATGCACTTTGTTTATTTTGAAGCATGATGCCATGGAGAGGAAGAAGAAGGGGCAGGAGATGGATAGGTATAAGCCCCACTTTCATGTCATTCGCACCAATAGGTAGACCGCCATCCGGAAGGGTAGTAATATTACTTTCAGAGCTTGAGGCGATGAGACTCGTGGACCTTGAAAATCTAACACAGGAGGAGGCAGCCCAGAGGATGGGGATCTCAAGAAAAACTCTCTGGACAGATCTTCAGAGGGGAAGGGCAAAACTCATTAATGCCATAATAAACGGATATCTTATAGAGATCGTAATGGATCAGCCTAGTGAGGAATAGTCAGCCAACCTCAGGGGGGGTAATGAATTTCTCCTTTTTCTCCCTCTTTTTGATTGCTGTCAAGGCCAGACCCACTATGGAGAATATGAATAACAAAAGCATGGTCTTATCAAATGCGTATGATAAAAGATCAGGATGCATAACAAGTACCTGTATGGGATACATGGATTCAAAGATGAATGTGGATATGCTTACCCCAAGTATCAGTCCCATGCTTCTCATCATGTTTAAAAAACCACCCACCATGCTCAATTTTCCCTGTGGTGCCATTCCCATTATTGAGCTGTTGTTGGGGGCAGTAAAAATACCCATACCGAAACCCATTGTGGCAAAATAGATTATTATGTAATATACGGATGAATGTGAATTAAGTGTGCTTATTAGAAATGAGGATAATGTTATGAGAGAAAATCCAATCAAGGTGAGCCTGTAGGTGCCTATCCTTGAGGATAGAAATCCACCCAATGGTGTTCCTATACCCATCGCACCGGGTATTATCACAAGGAGTGTTCCAGCCACAGAGGGTGAATAATGAAGAACATATTCCATGAAGTATGGTGCTATGAACATAACACCCCCTATTATTAGATATGAAAGCATGCCAGAAAAATTCCCTGCAAGATAAGGTATATTCTTAAGTAATGAGAAATCCATTATGGGGTTTTCAAATCTTAGTGAATGCAGGATGAAAAGTAAAAGGAAGAATAAGGATGCAGCAAAAAGTGAAATCTCTGTCTGGATAGGATACCCAGGATTTGTGCTCAGGGAGAAATTGATGAGAAAGAGACCAAGAAATGATGTGAAGAATGATGCACCCAGATAATCTATCCTCTTTTTCTCCCCCTCCGTGCTAGATTCAGGTATTATTAATAATGCAAGTAAAGTACCAGCTATGCCTATGGGTACATTTATGTAGAATGCGAGGTTCCATGAGAAATACTGGACTATGAAACCACCGAATGTTGGGCCAAGGGCCATCCCGGTTGCCTGAACAGCTCCCTGTATGCCTATTGCCTTACTCCTTTCATTGCTGGGAAAATTGGCTGAGATTATTGCAATGCTGTTGCTCTGTAAAAATGTTGCACCTACTGCCTGTACTATCCTCCATGCGATTATCCATTCAAGGGATATACCCACCCCCACCATGGCTGAGCCAATTATGAATATTACAAAACCAATATTGTAGAATTTTTTTCTGCCGAACATATCTGAGATCCTTCCAATAACAGGTAGAAGGGATGTAAGTGTAAGCTGGTATCCCAATGTGGCCCATTCAACGTATGATAGTTGCTGGTGATAAATCCTGTTCCATACAGGATTGATCATGTTCATTAAATTCAGGTCCAATGCGGACATGATTGCACCCAGAAGTACAACTAGAAGTATGTACCATCGATAGTTCCTCTTGTTCTTGAAATACTCAAGAGGGTATCTCTTATCATCAACAAATCTCATGAATCCTTATACCCTATGCATAAAAAAATTTAATCTTTGCCATTTAGACATAAATTTCTATTCTAAATTACAATTAAAAATTCTCAATAATAAAGAAAAATAAAAATGTATGGAAAGATTTATTCTTCAACGTCCGCTGCCTCTTCTGGATCAACGTCAAGCCTTGATACCATGGCCCAGTAATAGAATATTACTGCCACAATAATGATCACCAGGAAGTCATAGGGGAATGAAAGGATTCCAAGACCGCCATAGGTAGTGTCCCCCAGGTAGCTTATGACTACCATCACTATTATGTAAACTATGTACCAGAGACCATTCTTCCAGTCGCCGCGTGCCTCACCTTTTCTCACATAGTAATAGAACATTGGTATAAGGGCAAAGAGTGCTATTACACCGTAAAGGGTGTATGGATACCCTGACCAGTAGAATATGAGACTGCTTGATATCATGGCGATAGGACCTATTACCCAGAGATATAGGGGTGCCTTAATATTCTTCCTTGCGAACACTCCTGCAACCGCTGCTGGTCCTGTGGCGAACAGTATGTTAGAGCCTGCTATAAGGACATCAACTGATTGTGAATATAGAGGTATTAGGAATAGGAATGCAATGCCTATTATGGTTGAAACAACAAGACCCCATACTGGTGTACCAGTCTTCTTGTCTACCTTCATCAAAGCCTTTGGCATGTACTTTGTCTTTGCGGCCGCATAGAATAGCCTTGGAACACCCCCAAGTTCTACAATGCTAACACCGTTTGGTGATATTATACCATCGATAAGGAATAGGTAGTAGAGCCATACAAGTCCAAAACCCAGGGCCATCACTGCAAAGGGTCCGCTTAGATTTCCAACGCCTGTCCAGTTACCTGGGTAGAGATTTATTCCCTGTTTTGCAGCTATTGGTGAAAGCTTTTCCCAGTTTATTGCCCCAATAAGTGCAATGGTCATGAAAATATAGATTACGATTACAATTGCCCATGCAATTATTTCAGTTTTATTCAGCGCCTTTATATCCTTTGCCTCACCTGCATATATTGCAGTTCTCCTGAAGCCAATGTATGCGAATATGCTCATACCAGCTGCCGCAAATATTCCAGGAATACCCTTTGGTAGATATGCTATCTTTGGATCTGTGAAGTTTGTTGGTGACCAGAAGAATGAGAACATGATAAGACCGAACATCACCACCAGCAGGAGTTTTGTTAGGGTGAGCGCAAAGTTTGTGCCCGAAATCCACTTTATACCGAAGTAGATTGTGAGCGCAATCACTATAACTATGATCACCTCTGTGAGATACCCTATGGCAGTAGGAGCAGCACTTGATGTGAGGAACGCTGGCCAGAAGGCGTTAAGGTACCTTACTGTTGCCTGTGCCTCAATTGGAACTATAATGAGAGAATAGTAGAATATGGAGTTCACAGAGGCAAGGAATGATGTAAACCCACCGTGTGAGTAGTAGGGATATCTGGACATACCACCTGTTACAGGATACATCTCTATCAGCTTGCTGTATATGAGTATAATGGGTAGAACTAGAAATCCTGCTATTAGCCAAGAGATCCATATGTAAGGTCCCGCATAGGTACTTGTTACAAAAGGTAGCAAAAGGATTCCAGAGCCGATCATTGCACCCACGTTAAGCATTACGTTGCCCCAGAAGCCAACTTCCTTCTTATAATGCTTGCTATCCTGGTATTGTGTCTTCTCCTCCATGGGATCACCGGTTATATGATATGAAAAAATTGGTATTTAAACATATTGATATGTTAATGCACATCTTGCATAATTAAGTTGCAGATTTACAGTAAAAATATAAACTGTTTCCTATGGAGATGAAATTTTTATGGATAATATTCTTTATTATTGCTTAAAATTATATATTGGATAAAAATGAAAATGTTTCG
>PNIT01000123.1 GCA_002878135.1 Candidatus Aciduliprofundum sp. | reverse complement strand
GTATTAACAATGCCATTGACAATATTCATATGCTCACCTCTTTCTCTTTTTCAGCAATAGATATGCTTCCAGCATTCTCCCCAGTTCTGGCCTTTCATCAACATAAATATGTATCTGCCTCAATATTTCCTTATCAGGATCGCCCTTTGTTATCATTACTGAATCCATTTTCCCCGCATCCCTGCTATGGTTGATTGTTCTATGGTATCTGCCAAGCCATTTATACGGCTCATCTATCTTTCTGTTGACCTCGTCTATCTTGCTCATCGATTGATTTGTCAGAAGTTTTGCAATATAGTTATGAACTTTTCTGCTTGCCATCAATAGTAATATTATCAAAACTGTATTTAAATTTCACGATGAGGCAATTTCATAAGCCCAGTCATATATTTCTTTTACTGCATAGTTCAGGTATTTTCTGCCTTCAGCCGTATCCAGTAGCTTTTTCAGTTCTGGATCTTTTGATAGATAGTTATAAACCTTGTTTGCATCGCTCAGAAAATCATTAAGCCACGGTTCCCACCATAACTGCAGTATCTTTTTTGTCAGGATACTGTAAGTGCCAGTAACGTAGTTCTGCAGAACTTCCCTAGGGCTTGTCCAGTCTTTTATTGCCGTTTTCAGCCAAACTGGTTTAAACCAGACAAAAAAATAGGAAAGAAGGATTGAAAAATTTTCATCTGAAGGCCGCATCGCTAGATTTATAGCTTCAAATATATCCACGGTTTTTTTCTTCAAACTCATGTGAACCTCTCCTTATTCTGTTTTTTCTGTTTCTTTTACCTCATTTTCCTGCTGTGCCTGTGCTTCCTGAACAGCCTGTTTACTCTGCTCTATCATTGCCCTGACATCATTTGGATATTTCCTAGCATTTTCCTTGAACTGCTGAAGTGTGACTTTATTATTTCCATCAAATTTATAAAGAATACCATATTTATCCATTAAACCCTCTGGTGTTTCCGTCATTGTATTGATATAATCCTCGATTTCTGGATCAATGCTTTCCTGCTCAGGTGGTTGCTGTACTGGTGGTGGAGGGGGTGTTTCTGGTGGAGGTGTTTCCTTCGGTGTTTCCTGATTGTTCTGTTTTTGTGCTGGTGGAGGAGGGGATGGTGCTGGTTGCTGAGGTTCTTCTTGAATTGGTTGCACCTGCCTTTTTTCCTTCCTTGTTGCCTGTGCGGATGCAAATCCGCCGACAATATTTGACACTGTTGACCCTATCTGTTCTATAGCCTTCAGGTAATCCCCGGGCTTCCATTCCTCACCTGCTGCAGGCAGACCCTGTTTAGGGCCCCATCCCATCATTTCAGCATACTGTCTGACTGCATTATTTAGTTCTGTTACCTTTGTCAGTTCTTCAAGAAAGCCTCCGCTTCCCTGCGATCTAGCCTGATTTATCTGTAAAAGTAGCTGGTTAATGTAGTCCTTCATCTGTGATATTGTCATTTCATTTGTTTTTCTCATCTCATCTATCTGTTTCTGGTGCTCCTTTGTTATGTTTTCGATCTCCTTCTGTTTTTGCTGTTCAGATTGCATTTGTTTCAATGCTTCCCTGACTTCTTCAATTCCCTTTGGGTTCTGGTTCATCAATGATATGAGTTTCAATACCTCATCTATATTTGATTTCTGACCTCCCATAGACTGCATAACTATCTGGTATTTCAGGAGATTTGTTATATCATCGCCACTTCCCTTCTTTTCCTCAAGCATATTCTCTGCCATTCTCCAAGCTATTAACCCTTGAATGAGACCTTCAATTCCCTGCTGTTTCGGTTGCATCATATTCCCAACAACTAAAAGCGTGATTGGATCCACTTTTGAGCTGCCTATTGCGGATATGATCTTTTCAAGGGTTGCCGTATCGCTTTGTGGTTGTCCCTGCATTGCTTTTATTAGTTCTATTATTTCCGCCTTCACATCCTTTTCTTTATCCTTTTCAGCCATTTTTATCACCCATTTATCAATTTTGCCAGTAATATATTATTCAGGAGCTGCTTGTCCCTCAACTGCAACATATACTGCAGTATCTCTTTAATGTCTTCCAGATCCTCTCCCTCGTGCAGTTCCTC
>PNIT01000048.1 GCA_002878135.1 Candidatus Aciduliprofundum sp. | reverse complement strand
TAACGGGCCCGTCGGGATTTGAACCCGAGCCTGAGGCTCCGGAAGCCCCTATGCTATCCGAGCTACACTACGGACCCCGGTAAGATTATTTCTTATTTCTTCTTAAATTCTGTGTAACCGCACTTACCGCAGGTATACCTGTCGCTATGCTCGGCCAGGAAAACACCCGGACCACATTTGGGGCAGCTTTTCCTCTTTCTTATAAGCTTTCCGTCCCTGATCTCATATAGTTCCCTTTTCTGCATGATTATTCACCCTTTTTCTCCTTGAGCCCATGCCTTATCAATATAAAATCTGGTTCTATCTTCTTTGCAAAATCAACGTTCTCGTAGATCTTGCAATAACCCTTCACAAGCTGCATACCGAATGTTGTTCTCATCCTGTCAATAATTACCCTTTCAACCTCAGCCCCCATATTCTTTCCAATAAGGTTCCTTACCTCATTCCTTGAAGGTGTCCTTTCCTTGGGATGCCTTACAACGAATTCTATCTCCATCCTATGAAGGAGTGGATTCTCCTTCTTTTTAATTATTTCAAGCTCCATCTTCAATCACCATCTTTCCAAGTATTATTTCTGTTCTTTCCTTTAAATCTTTATCCACCTTTAACAGTGCAAGACCCATATTTGGTATCCCGTATATAATTGTAACGCCCATGGAAGCATGATGTATGCATACTAGAGATGCGAGATCCTCTTCACCTATCACCTGTATTGCAGGTATACCGTTATCCAGTGCATACCTAACAGATTTGAATAGATCATAGGTGATATAGCCGGGAGCATTCTTGACTATAATTCTCCATGGAAATTTATAAAGAAGGATATCAGAGAATTTCATCCTTCTGGACCTAAGATCAAATATGGATAGGATGGGCCTTATACCCATATCAATAAGGGAGTTTGTAGTTTCATCACCGACGCTTATTATATTTTCTCTGACAGGGATTTCCTTTACATCACTATATATGGTGCCTGCAGGCCTTGAAAGTTCCTCCCTTAATTCCTCCGGGAGTCTGAGCCTTTCACCTTGTTTTAATTGCATACTCGCCTTCAGTTGTTTTTCCTATCTTCTTTGCCAGAGAGGATAGCTCTGGTCTTATGATATAGATGTAACCGTCCCATTCAAGAGTTGTTTCACCGCCACACTGCGGATCGGGGCATTTCAATTCTGTTGTTACTCTTCCACACTTCCTGCATGCTCTAAGTTCCTTCATTCTTAAAATCCTCCAGCTTTCCAAGGCCAGGCTGCCTCATGGTCAGCCCTATCTTGCTAGCTGCAAGGTTCTCATCATTCAGTGAGAGCGAGACAATCCTTACCCTCACCTTATCCTTCACCCTCAGCTCCTTCTTTGTCTCCTTACCTATAAGCCTTTTACCCTCAAGATCTATGTCAAACCTATCATCCATTACCTGGCTTATGTGCAGAAGGCCATCTAGAACACCAAAATTTACGAACGCACCGAAGTTTGTAATATCCGAAACCGTACCCTCCACTACCTCCTGCATCTCTGGATGGAAGACTACTGCCCTGTATTCAACCTTCTGATAAACTCCTCCATCACCTGGAATGATCCTACCGTTCCCCACCCTTTTAACCTCCAATATGGCGATAATAACAAATTTCCTCTCCTGTGGATCCTGAACCTCAGCCTTACTGAATGATTTTACCCTACCCTCAAGCTTCTGGTAGGTGAGAGTATTTATTATCTTATCAGGATCATCCCCAAGCATAGAAGGGGGTATTCTGATCACATCTTCATAATCTAGTAACATGTACATAGTGATCCTACCTAAAGCAATATATGGTTAAATATTTTTTCCATGCCTTTACATTCATTATAAGCAAGCTTATGAATTCTATAAAAATCTCCTTGGCTAAAAAATTTTATTAACCATACTATATTATGAAACTTTATGAAATTCGTTACATTCATAAACGCCTATCCTGATAAATATTCAGATATGTTTCTTTTACTCAAGAGTATGCATGTACCTGATGGTATAAGTATTATCTCAAGCTATTTCATATTCGGCAAACCGGATGCAATGGTGATATTCGAATGCGGTGATGAATCAAAGGCCCTGAAGTTTGTTGAAACCTTTGCGGGTGTAGGTGATACCGAGACACATGTAATTGTTAGTGTTGAGAGAATATGATAGATGCAGGAAAGATAATTGCAGATCACATCCTTAAGGGGGAGATAAGGACAAAGGATGAATTCGAGAGATTTAAGGTAAAGATAGCCAAGGAGAACCACATACCCATACCGAGGAATAGCGATATAATCAGGTACATACCAGAGGACAATATGGAAAAATACAAGGATCTCCTGTTAAAGAAACCATCAAGGACACTTTCTGGCGTGGCTGTGATAGCAGCAATGACATCACCCTTCCCCTGCCCCCATGGAAAATGCGTATACTGTCCAGGTGGTGTTGAGTACAATACGGCCCAGTCCTACACAGGGAGAGAACCTGCTGCATTGAGGGCAATCATGAATGATTATGATCCATACAGGCAGGTAAAATCAAGGATAGATCAGCTCAGAACCATAGGGCATTCAACATCGAAGATAGATGCCATAGTTATGGGTGGAACTGTAACGGCAAGGCCCGAGGAATACCAGATAGAATTTGTTAAGGGTATGTACGATGCAATGAATGGATTCATATCAAGGGACATAATTGAGGCAAAGCTATACAATGAATTTTCAGAGAACAGGATGATAGGGCTCACATTTGAGACCAGGCCCGACTGGTTCTATGAAAGGGAGATAGACCTTGCACTTTCACTTGGTGTCACAAGGGTAGAACTGGGTGTACAGACAGTATTTGATGATATACTAAAAAAGGTAAACAGGGGGCATGGCCAGAGAGAGGTGATCAGGTCAACCCAGCTCTCAAGAGATGCCGGGCTTAAGGTGGCATACCACATGATGCCGGGTCTTCCGGGGAGCACACCTGAGAGAGACATAGAGAGTTTCAGGAGGATATTTCAGGATCCCTCCTACAGGCCAGATATGCTCAAGATTTATCCTACACTTGTTGTTGAAAAGAGTGAGCTTTATGAATGGTGGAAAGAGGGTAAATACAGGCCTTACCATGAGGATGAGTTCCTACATATTCTTATTGAGATTAAGAAGATTGTTCCAAGATGGGTGAGGATACAGAGGGTGGAAAGGGACATACCCGTTCCCCTCATTGTGGATGGCATAAGGAGGAGTGACATCAGGGAGATTGCTTACAGGAAGATGGCATCCATGGGATTGCACTGCAACTGCATCAGGTGCAGGGAGATAGGGAGGAAGATGGAGAAGGGGGAGATAAGGGAGGATCCAAGGATTGAGATGGTGAGGCAGGATTATGATGCATCAGGTGGGAAGGAGATTTTTCTCTCATTCGATGATGTTAACAACGATGCAATAATAGGATATCTGAGGTTGAGATTACCTTCATCAGATGCACACAGACCAGAGGTAAGGGATTCCTCCATTGTAAGGGAACTCAAGGTGGTGGGGCCTGAGGTACCTGTTAATAAAAAATATGGTGATGCCTTCCAGCACAGGGGACTGGGTAAAAAATTGATGGAGGAGGCCGAAAGGATAACAAGGGAAGAGTTTGGTTTGAGGAACATACTCGTACTGAGCGGTACTGGAGCCATTGAATACTACAGGAAGATTGGCTATGAAAAGTATGGACCTTATGTAAGAAAATTACTGAATTGAATCTATTATATTCTCCACCTCCCTCCTTGGATTCTCAGATTCATATATACTCCTTCCAACTATTATGTAATCTGCACCATTCTCAAAGGCCCTTTTTGCTTCCCCACCCTGTGCACCAATTCCTGGGGCGAGAAGAAGCATCCCGGGAAAATTTTTTCTGTAGAGTGCTATCCTCTCGGGCCTTGTCCCTGGAACTATGAACCCCCTTACACCTGAATTATATGATTTCCTGGCTATTTCCATGGAGATTGGCTGTATGAATTCAAGTGCACCAGGATGCGTCATCTCAACAACTGAGAATACGTCCCCAGGTGAGAATGCCTCCACAACTGCCCTAATGGAATCCTCACCCGTAAATCCATGGACTATTATACCGCTTGCCCTATTCTCCTTTGCAAGCCTTGCAATAATACTGTTGGTGTTGGGTATATCCGCTATCTTGAAATCGCATATTACGGGTGAAATCTTGGAGAGATCCCTTACCACCGATATTCCAGAGGAAAGGACAAGAGGATAACCCACCTTAATAGCATCCACCAGGTCCTGTATTTCAAGGGCTACCATCATTGCCTTCTCCCTTGATGTTAGATCAAGTGCCACTATTATGCCGTATCTCTTCTCCATATTCATTGATAAATTCTACAAACATTTAAAATTTGGCAAAGCTATGATCCAAGCTGCCTTCTTATTATTTCATCAAGTATTCCAACAAACTCATTTTCTTTACCCCTGGGTATTGATCCCCCAGCAGCAACATTATGGCCTCCCCCATTACCTCCAACGGCCAGGGCCGCTTCCTTTATTGCCCTAGAGAGATCAAGACCCCTTTCGACAAGGTTCCTTGGTGCCCTGCCTGATACCTTTATTGTTCCATACTCATTCTCTGCAAAACCTATTATGGGCAGTGTTGGGTCTGCTATCTCGGATGAAAGAACTATTGATGCTATTGTCCCTATTACAGTATCTGGTATGTTGCTGCCGGCATGAAAATACTGCAGGTGTGGCATCTTGCTTATGCCAATATCCTTCAGGTAATCAATTCCATCAAGTATTATTTTCCTGTGCTTCTGTAGCAGGCTAACGGCCTTCCTGTACTCCTCATCCCTGTCACCCTTTGCCACATGGAATCCTGTCATTGCATCGCCGTATCTTCCGCAGGCGTTAAGGAGCGTTGCAAACTCCCTGGCATCCCTCAGGTAGGTACCCTCCTCCTCTTTAATAAGGGTATACACCTCACCCACCATCCTTTCTGCAAGGGAGCCACCATATCCAGCCAGTATGATGTTCTTTACAAGTGAGCTGAGTATCATTCTTTTTTCATCGCTCGTTAAATCTACCCATCTCCTCCATTTATCACCATCCTTAAGCGGGATTGAGAGATTCTTCAAAAACTCAATTGCACCCCTCTCATCACCCGTAATACCGGGAAGAATTGGATCGGATACGTATTCAAGCATCTTGTGTACTGGTCTTGTTTCCCTGCCAAAGAACCTTGCATCTATATCTGTCCTCAAAAGGCCGAACTCCTCAGCCTCCTTGAGTATGTATCTATTGGTTCCAGTGAGCCTGAGGAATGCAATATCCTGCAGATCACCAACTGCACCAACTATGGCCAGGACGCTCAGCCTAACATTGGAGGGATTCAATTCCCTTGCAACCAGGTATGTTACACCAGCACCGCTTATGTCTATTCCTCCATCCTTACCAAAGAGATGGGGGTTAAGCTGTATTATATCCTCCCTGTTTATTTCATCAAAAAGTTCAGTCAATGTCCTCCTTTTTTCCCTGGGAACATTGGGTATAAGATCGCTGGGCGAATGGTGATCAGTTATTACAACATTCATTCCATGCATCTCATGAACCATACCACTGCCCAGGTCTGTGAACCAGTAAAGCTCACTATTTCTCTTTCTAATTTCATTTAGTGTATCTGGATCCAGCTGCTTCAGGAATAAGACATCATGATTTTTTCCTATGGAATCAAGTGAACTGGATGCAATTGCCGCGGATGTTATACCATCAGCATCTATATGGGATACAATAGTGATATTATCATGTTTCATAATCTTTTCCGCAAGCTTCCTGGCCTGTGTAAGGTATTCTCTCACAGATGGAATTAAAAATGTCTTAATATATCAAATTTTGTATTGATAAAATTTTTAATCCATTTTAATTTAATTGTCCTGTGGAAGAGAGATTCATAGGTCTTGAGGTATATCTAACAAAGGGAAAGGGCATAGGTGGAAAACTTAAGAGATCCCCTGATGATTTCATAGTTGAAGAGATCCCCCTGCATATTACCAGGAAGAGTAATGGAAAAAATACAATCATAAAGGTGAGGCTAAGGAACTGGGAAACAAACAGGTTTGTCATGAAGCTGGCAAGGGAATTGAACATAGACAGGAACTCAATATTCTATGCTGGAACAAAGGATAAGAGGGCAATAACAACACAATACTTCTGTATAAGGAATTTTGATAGGGAGATAAGGACAAGCTTGAAGGATGCAGAAATAATTGAGATATTCAGGACGGATGAATGCCTTGATCTTGGTGACCTATATGGTAACAGCTTCAAAATTGTTGTCTCTGATGCTGAAGATGGTGAAAGGGTGAAGGGGATACTTGATGAACTCTCACCCCACATGCAATTCCCAAATTTTTTCGGTGTCCAGAGGTTCGGTAGCAGCAGGCCTGTTACACATATAGTTGGTAAATTCATAATTCAGGGCAGGTTCGATGAGGCAGTGAGACATTACATAGGTCTCACCTTCGACCATGACAGGGATGCTGAGGCAAGGAGATATTTCTTTGAGACACTTGATCCTGAGGGAACACTCAATCTTGCGAAGGGTAAGATGGATTATGAGTACATACTCCTTAAACATCTCCTTGAAAAGCCCGGGGATTATGCAGGTGCAATATCCAGGCTTCCCAGGAACCTGAGAATGATGTTCGTTCATGGGTACCAGGGGTACCTGTTCAACAAAATTCTCAGTGCAAGGATAAGGCTCTACTCACCCCTAAAACCCATGGTGGGAGATGTTGTTCTTCCAGTTGATTCGATGGGATTACCCAACAATGATAGGCACATCTATGTAACAAATGAGAACATTGAAACCATAGAAAGGAAGATATTGGAAAGGAAGGCATACATATCTGGCATACTCTTTGGAAGCGAGAGCAGATTTGCAGGGGGTGAGATGGGTGAGATAGAGAGAGGTATAATAGAGGCTGAGGGCATAAGCGAAAACATGTTCAGGATAAGGGAGATTAGAGATATATCAAGCAAGGGGAGCAGAAGATCCCTCACTGCACCATTCCTTGATTTTTCATTCAGCGAAAGTAAGAATGATATCTATTTTGAATTCAAGCTCTTCAGGGGATGCTATGCAACATCACTCCTGCGTGAGTTCATGAAACGTGATGATCTGGGTTTCTATTGATCTTTAACTCTGAAAGATCACTGATTAGATAACCCCTCCTCTTTGCAACAATCTCTATTGTAGTTATAAATGACCAGTAGAACGGATATATGAGGTAATAGTAGAGATGCTCTTTGAAATAATTCTTTAGTATCCTCTTACCCTGCCTTACACCGTGGCTAAGACAGAGTTTCAGCAGCTCCTGCTGAGTTTCAGATAGTTCGTAAGCCCTGTACCAATCCTTGTTCTTAAATATTCCCATGGGAACGAAGAACATTGGCATGATTAATGCCTTGAAATCCCATAACCTTTCAACAAGCTCTATGGTCTTAATAACGTCATCCTCGGTTTCCTCTGGCAGCCCCACTATGAGTGTCATTGCAGGGACAAGACCTGCATCCTGCATTATTCCCGCAGCCTCAACAACAACATCAGGCCAGTTCTCAGTCTTGAATGGCTTTGCCTTGTTTGGCATTATTATCTCAGCAAGCCTGGGTGATCCTGTTTCTATACCTATCTCCGCACCCCACCAGTCCTGATCCTTTTTTATTATCTCTGAAAGCCTTGTGAGCATCCTATCATTCTTTTCTCCGGCAAGGATTGCTGCGAGGCTTGCGTGGCTCCATGCTATGGTCTTATAGTACTTCTTTGTCAATTCATGGAGCTTTATAAGTTTCTCCGTCTTTGGTATGTAATCCAGAGAGCCATATAGGGGTACATCCTCAGCATGCAGTATGCCGGATCTAACACCCTCCCTGTAGTTAACCTGAAGCTCCTTTTCTATCTTTTCATAGGGATAAAACCTGAGAGCCCTGAGTGTGACCGAACAGAACTTGCAACCCCTTATACAGCCCCTCATTATTTCCACAAGGCCATTGACGCTCGCATGCTTTATTTCTGAAATTTCTTCAAGGGATGGAGCATCCTTGTTATTCATGACCACGAACCTCGGCAGTTCCTCATTGTTCATGGCCTTCTTAACAAGGTCAACAACTATCCTTTCACCTTCGCCATCCACCACTGTATCTATGCCCCATTTGTCCATCAGGTCTTTCCTATAATTCCACTGCCATGCGGATGGACCGCCAGCGATTATCTTTATACCATTCTTCTTTGCTCTTCTCACGGGATCCGATTCCATCAGTCTTGCGAATGATCTGGCATTAAGTGGTTCCTCCTTGAATATGGATGCGAAGGTGGACGATGGCGGACCAAAACCAAAGTAATCGTGATGCGAGAGAAGTAGGACCTTTGCCTTATCAATGTATCTGTCCAGGTAATCCGGATCCACTACCAGTGTATCTATGCCAGAATCAATTAATTTGGCCTCAATCTTCCTTATTCCATAGGAGGCCTGCCATGGAATACCATTCTTATGTTTCATCTTTGGTGCAAAGAGATAGAGCCATAACTTCTCCGGAAAGAATACAGGAACTCCAGTTGCACCAAAACCAAGGAATTCCTTACCGTGATGGTTGCTCATCATTGTTCTATCTGTTGTAATAATTACATCGGCCAAGATCAATCACCCCTGAATTTATTCAGATGCTCCCTGATCTTCTCCATCTGCCTTGCTATGTTTCCATCTTTAAGCTCATCCATGTTCCTCCTGAGCTGGCTCACAAAGGATTCATACATATTGTAAAGGAAATTTTCATTGAGGATGTATAGGAACCTGTGCCTTGACCTGATTCTTTCAAGTATCCCCCTTTCACTCAGATCCTTGAGCACCTTTGACAATAAGGACCTGCTCATTCCCAGTTTTTTCTGTATCTGATAAACATCCAATGGTCCTTTATCCTCCATAAACTTCTCTATCACAAGGCAATGGGTGGTACTGTAACCGAGCATCTGTGCAATATTTCTCCAGTTCTGCTTTATCATAATCAAACTTCCAATATTTATTGGAAGTTGTATAGAATATTTGTATAAAAACTTTTACTGATCAGGATTTGAGTTCAATTTCAATATGTATTCCATCCGGAATCTGTATTCTCATCAGCTGCCTCAGGGCCCTTTCATCCGCCTCTATGTCTATGAGCCTCTTGTGGATCCTCATCTCCCACCTGTCCCATGTTGCGCTACCATCACCACATGGTGTCTTCCTTACAGGCACAACAAGCCTCTTTGTGGGCAGTGGAACAGGACCATGAAGCTCAACACCTGTCCTCTGTGCTATATTCTTTATCTCGTTACAGACCTCCTCCACCTTCTTGTAATCGTTACCCGAGAGCAATATCCTTGCCTTATATACCATCTTATCACCAAAATAAAAAAGTTTAAGATGTTTTCTTAACAACATCTATGCATAGGCCAGCAGCAACAGTAATGCCCATATCCCTAATGGCAAACCTTCCAAGCTGTGGGATCTCTGATGATTTCTCTATCACCATTGGTCTCGTTGGAGTTACCTTAACTATTGCCACATCACCTGTCTTTATGAAGTCTGGCTTCTCCTGCTTTGTAGCATTTGTTCTTGGATCAAGTGTCTTCACTATCTCACTTATTGTGCAGGCAACCTGCGCTGTGTGCACATGGAATACAGGTGTATATCCTGGGCTTATGACTGATGGATGATTTAATACGACAATCTGGGCTGTGAATTCCTGAGCCACTGTGGGTGGGTTATCCACCTTACCGCATACATCTCCTCTCTTTATATCATTCTTTGAAATTCCCCTTACATTGAAGCCTATGTTATCTCCAGGTTCAGCCCTCTGAAGTGGCTGATGATGCATCTCTATGCTCTTTACCTCTCCAGTCTTGTTTGCTGGCATGAATATCACTGTATCATTCACATTGAGCACACCTGTTTCCACCCTTCCAACAGGTACAGTCCCTATGCCTGTGATTGAATATACGTCCTGCACAGGTATCCTCAGTGGTTTATCTATGGGTTTTTCAGGTAGCTTTAACATATCAAGTGCTTCCACAAGGGTGGGCCCCTTGTACCAGGGAAGATTGGGGCTTGGCTTTACAACATTATCACCCACATAACCGCTTATTGGTACGAATATGACATCCTTATACCCAACGTTCTTTAGGAGTTTCTCCACCTCAGCCTTGACGCTGTTGAAAGCCTCCTGGCTGTATGGTGGTGTTGTTGCATCCATCTTGTTTACGGCAACCACCATCTGTGGTACGCCAAGGGCCCTTGCAAGGAATATGTGCTCCCTTGTCTGTTCCTGTACACCTTCCTTTGCGGATACAACGAGTATAGCGGCATCAGCCTGTGATGTGCCCGTGATCATGTTCTTTACAAAGTCCCTGTGCCCAGGAGCATCGATGATAGTGATGTAATACTTGTTTGACTGGAATTCCTTGTGAGCAACATCAATGGTTACTCCTCTTTCCCTCTCTTCCTTCAATCTGTCCATTACCCATGCGAATTCAAATGTTGCCTTACCCTTTTCAGCCGCTTCCTTCCTGTACTGTTCAATGATCCTTGGATCAATTGCCCCAGTATCCAGTAATAACCTGCCTACTGTAGTCGATTTTCCATGGTCCACGTGACCTATGAAGACCACGTTTAAATGGGGTTTATTTACCATATTTTTCCCTCCAGCAATGTATTTAATATATCAAAAACCCTATAACGAGCTTATATTTAATCCTTTGTAAATAATATAACATAGAGGCATAACAATTATCAGGATGACAAAAAATGTACCGAAAATTTAATATGTAGATATAGCTATAAAATGATTACCGAAAAAAGAGGTAATGATTTATGGAAGAAAAATCTATGGAGAAAAAAACTAGAAAGGCAATAGTGGCAATTGTGGTAGTTCTTGTGGTAGTGATTGCAGCATTTGCAGCGATCGTCTACTGGCCCACAACACCCCCCTCCGTGTCCGTAAGTGCCTCAACACAGCTGGCGCCTGCGGGCACAACGATAACATTCACTGCAAATATACCATCAAGTATTTCATCCAGTGTAACAGGTGTAAACTGGAATTTTGGTGATGGAACCACAGGTAATGGCACAACAGTAACACATACATACAATACCCCCGGAAATTACCTTGTATTCCTGAATGTAACTGAGAAGAGTGGATACATAAACAATCTTGCAAATCTTTTCACAGTCACCATAACATCACCAACAATCACGAATGCTGTCTATACGGGTGAGGTAACCCAGCCAGTTGTGACATTCAACACCACACTGAACCCCAATGCACCAGTTTTTGGTGTGAATGAAAAGGCCTATTTAATTGGATCCTATCTGCAGCCACCAACAGAACCAAACTGGTCCCTTGCATACTACATATTCAACTTTGGCGATGGTAATCAGAATGTACTGCCAGTATATTATAACACTAGCTCTGGTTCATTTTTACCTGCAAATATCACACATCAATACACGGCACCTGGATTCTATGTATTGAATTTTACAATAATTACATACAACGAGAGTCTATTCATGAGCCATATAGTTAATGCATCAGCAACTGAACAGTATCTACCTGTTACGTACCTCAACAGCGTTCTTGCATCACCCCAGCACCATGTAGTATCGGTGATCAAGACCATATATGTGGCGGCACAAAATCAGAAGGCGGGCATACTCAAGGGTCCAGGTAATGTACCAAACCCCAATGTGATACAGGTAGTTGAGGTTGTGCCAGCTGGACCATACTCATTCGATCCCCAGATAGACTATGAAACTGTTGGATACGAGATAATAGCCAATGTTTATGAGACCCTCATAGCCTACAACGGATCTTCCACAAGCCAGTTTGTACCAGTAGTGGCTAAACAGGTACCTTCACTTTCAAATGGTCTTATATCACCCGATGGCCTCAATTACACATTCTATATCAGGCCAAACCTAACATTTGCAAATGGAGATCCCCTTACTGTTTATGATGTTTATATGAGCTTTGTCAGAGCCCTTCTTTTTGTTCAGGGTTCACCTGGAACAGGTGACTGGATCCTTGCACAGGATCTATTACCCGGAGGCGGTTTTGTTCCGGGATTATATACAAATGGTACTGCCCTATACCAGAACATAACGAGGGCAATAACATATAATAACCAGACTCAGAGCATCACATTCCATCTCCTAAAACCCGACCCTGCATTCCTCTACTACATAGCGTTTGCCCTTGGAGCAGGTATAGTTGACTACAAATGGCTTGCAGCCCATGGAGCAAACATAACCATGACGCCTTCAGGATTGCTCTATTATACAAGATTCGGAGATGAGATAAACTACAACAACTATGTGAGGTACAATGCAATGGGCTCTGGTCCATATATGATACAGAGCTATCTATCTGGCCAATCCATTGTTCTTGTTCCAAATCCAAACTTCAAACCCATACCTGGCGTACCAGGTTATAACAAGGTGCCCACCCTTAAGGTTTACATTCAATGGGTGAAGGATTATGAGACAGCATTGCTCATGATGGAGAGCGGACAGTCGGATATTACAACGGGTCTACCAACATCAGATTATCCAATAGTTGCATCACTCCAGGCTCAGGGAAAACAGAGCATATACACCTTCCCGACACTTTCAATCAACTTCTATAACTTCGTATGGGATGTGAATGTAAGCATGATGCAGAAGATCTATGGTAGCCAGTACCACCTGCCATTCAACTACTTTGCAAACCCACTTGTAAGGAAGGCATTCGCATACTCATTCAACTATACAAACTATATAGACAATATACTTGGTAACAAGATATATCACGCGAACTTTGGTTTCCACTATACAGGTATAATACCTAAGGGAATGCCAGGGTACGTACCCCCTGAGAATCTTTCAAATGTCCCTGTTTACAACCTTACACTTGCAAAGAAATTCATGATGGAATCGGGTTTCTACAACATAAGCGTTAACATACCCATAATAGTCTATGCAAGCGATCCTGTTGACTTTGCCGCTGCAAGTATGTGGGCAAGCAATCTCTCCAAGATGGATCCAAACATACAGGCAACACCAATATACCAGCCATTCGCAACCACCATAGGTTACATGGTACCAGGCCAGAATCCCATGCCAATATACCTGCTGGGCTGGGCTCCAGACTACCCATACCCATCCGACTACGTTAACGCAATGTACCTGGAGAATGGAACATATCCTGGTGCAAATGGATGGAATTACACAAACCTGGTTTCATGGGGTTACAAGCAGGAGGCACAGGAATGGAAGAATATGACAGATCTGATACTTAAGGCGGATAGCACGGCGAACGTTACACTTTCACTTAAATACTTCGACCAGGCAGAGCAGATAGCTGTTAACCTCACACTCTATGTATACACACTGCAGCAGAACGGATTCTGGTACTATGCACCTTGGATTAAGGGTGTTGAATGGGAAGAGAACCCAATGATAGGCGGCGGTGGAGACACACTCTACTTCTATCTATCAAAGGGTTAAACCCTTTTTTCCTATTTTTTATTAAGTATTAAATACCATTTCACATTCACTTATAAAAAGGAGGCTCAGATTTTAATGAGGCTTTCCACGTATATAATCAGGAGAACACTAATGCTGATACCCACGTTGATTGGCCTCAGCATTATTGTTTTTGCATTGAGCAGGGCAGGTGGTATAAATCTTGTAATATCAGCATACATAAATCCACACCTTCCATACGATATACAGAGGCAGCAGTTAATACAAGAATTTCACCTCAATGATCCCATCTGGGTTCAGTACTATTACTACATACTGGGGCTCTTTCAGGGAAACTGGGGGTATACCAGGACCCCCATATACACAGGCCCAGTAACAGATGCAATAACAATATTCCTACCCAATACAATACAGCTTGCCATAGTTAGTTTCATAATAGCAGTAATAATAGGAATACCAGCAGGCCAGGCATCAGCAGTAAGAAAGGACAGTTTCTTTGACCAGCTGACCAGGGTAATAGCATTTGTGGGCATATCCCTTCCAGTTTTCTGGCTAGCACAGATCCTCAGCCTTGCCTTTGCCACAAAAACAATATCACCCTCATTCGATATTCTTCCACTCAGCGGTACAGTTGACCAGGTGCTCATAGCGGGGGTACCTTGGATAAACGCCCAGGGTATATCAAGCCCAACGCATGTGATGATGATCGATGCACTGATTCACGGGAATCTCCCCATATTCTTCTCAGCCCTGAGGCATGTTATTTTACCTGCAACAACACTTGCCTTCACCACCATAGCTGTAATAATGAGGTATATGAGGGCAAGCATGGTGGAAACATTAAACATGGATTATGTTAAAACAGCAAGATCAAAGGGTATACCTGAAAGGGTGGTGATAAAGGTACATGCAAGGAGGAATGCACTTATACCCGTTGTCACTGTTCTGGGGTTAACATTTGCTGGTCTTCTTGCTGGTGTTGTTGTAATAGAGACAATATTCAACTATCCAGGTATGGGGTACTGGACTGTCCAGGCCATGCTCAACTACGATACAGGTGGTATAATGGGAACAACGCTCCTTTTCGGTATAATACTTGTTATTGCTAATTTCATTGTGGACATACTTTATGCATATATAGACCCAAGGATAAGGTTAGGTGAGTGATGCATGTTTGAGAGGATTGGTGATAGCTGGAAGCCAAGGATTGAGAGTTTCAAGATAACAATGAGAATTCTCCTGAGAAGCCCTGCTTCAGCTCTTGGTTTGGTTATAGTGATCATTTACTTCATAATAGCCCTTCTGGATCAGGTAGATCCCTACATACTAGGTATCACAACAAATGTGAATACGCTCATACCCAACTATGTTAATACCGCGCCACAGCCACCCAGCTGGCTATCAAACCCCTGGGATTTCTCACTCCCCTTCGGTACAACATACCCTGGCATAAACCTGTACGATGGTATTATCAAGGCAATAAGGATTGATATAGCATTCTCACTCTTTGTTGTTGTAACAGGTGCCCTGATTGGTATTGTTCTTGGAGTTTTCTCAGCATTCTATGGCGGATGGTTTGATGAGATTATAATGAGGCTTACGGATATATTCTTCAGCATACCATACCTCGTTCTTGTGATCGCCCTTGGCGTATTCCTTGGCAGATCACTCCTCATACTTTCTGTTGGCCTGATAATACTCTGGTGGCCAATATATGCAAGGGTGGTGAGGGGTCAGGCACTTTCAATTAAGGAACAGACGTATGTTGAGGCCGCCAGGGCAGCGGGCGTCAAGAATAGTAGGATAATATTAAAGCATGTATTGCCCAACACCATGGCTCCAATATTCGTTCAATTCTCATTCGATCTTGCAACAATAGTCCTTGCACTGGCCACACTTTATTTCATAGGCTTTGCACCATCAAATTCATGGCTCCCTGAGCTAGGATTTCTCTCAAGCATAGGTTATGAATATGCGATAGTAGGTGATTGGTGGACCATCGTTTTTCCCGGATTTGCACTCATGATATTCGCTCTGGGAATGAACCTGCTTGGTGATGGATTGAGGGATGCTCTTGATCCAAGGTTGAGGAGATGATAATCCATGGAGATGAAACCTCTTCTGATCGTAAGAAACCTTAAAACACATTTTGTCACATGGAAGGGGGTTGTCAAGGCCCTGGATGGCATTGATCTTGAGATCTATCCAGGTGAAACACTGGGACTTGTTGGAGAAACTGGATGCGGCAAATCTGTCACCTCATACTCAATAATGGGTCTCCTTCCCCCTACACAGGGCACAATAGTTGAAGGAAATATATTCTTCAACGGTGTAGAACTCACGAGGAATGTGGGAAAAGATGTTAAGATTAAGTATAAGGGTAAAAAGGCAAAGATAAAGGTTAACAGGAGACTTTATAATAAAACTCAGGAGTTTCTTAACAGCATCAGGGGCAAAGAGATGAGCATGATATTCCAGGAGCCTATGACAGCACTTAATCCTGTACTCAGCATAGGATACCAGTTAACTGAACCATTACTTCAGCACAAGAAATATGATCTCATGATGAGGATCATTGCAAGGCATACACTTGGAGAAGGAGATTTTAATGAGATAAAGAATGCTGTTTTTGGTGAGGAGAAGGAGAGACTGGCAGAACTTTCAAAGGATCCACTCAAGGCGGCGCTTATTGAACAGATTAGATCAATTTACTACAGGAAGGATCTAACAATATTACAGAAGAATGAGCTTGTGGATGAATTGAGGAATTCAAAGAGATCCTTCAGCTTTCATATAAAGATTTATAAGAGAATTGTTGAAAGTAAGCATGAGGGACTTATATTCAAAATACCTATCTTGAACTCATATCTTATGAAGCCACTGAGGGATGAGGCGAACAGGAAGGCGGTGGAACTCCTGAGGCTCGTGAACATATACGAACCAGAGAGCCTCCTAAAGGCCTATCCCCATGAACTCAGTGGTGGAATGAGACAGAGGGTGATGATAGCGATGGCACTCTCCTGCGATCCTAAGTTACTAATTGCTGATGAACCTACCACTGCCCTTGATGTTACAACACAGGCGCAGATTCTTGATCTTATGAAGGACCTTAAGACCAGGTCCTCCGCAGCAATTCTATTCATCACCCATGATCTGGGTGTGATATCTGATATGGCTGATAGGATTGCTGTAATGTATGCTGGAAACATAGTTGAAATTGGTAATAAAATGCAGATATTCTATAATCCAAAGCACCCCTACACCAGGGGTCTCCTTAGATCCATACCAACGGAGGAAACGATGAAGACAAAATTGCACATAATACCCGGTTCCATACCAAACATGATAGATCCGCCCAAGGGTTGTAAATTCCACCCAAGATGCGAATTTGCAATGGATATATGCAGCAGAGAAAAGCCCCCCATGAAGGAGATAGAGGAGGGACACTATGTCTCATGCTGGCTATATTAGGAGTGATACCATATGAATGAAATACTCATTGTTGGAAGGGGTCTCAAGAAATACTTCGAGATAAAAACAGGTCTATTTTCAAGGAAGAAACTCAATGTCAAGGCCGTTGACGATGTTGACATTGTCATAAACAGGGGTGAGGTTGTTGGACTTGTTGGTGA
>PNIT01000064.1 GCA_002878135.1 Candidatus Aciduliprofundum sp. | reverse complement strand
CTGAGGAAAGACCGGTGATCCCTGCACCGATGATGATCACATCATATTTTTCCATGGCTACGTTAATCTCGAGAAATTATTTAAGCTTAGGGTTTTAATCTATTCTATGAAATGCTTATAATTGAAGCCTATCTCATTCCCTATATTTTTTATTCTCTCAAGTATATTAAGATCCCTTGAAACCCTATAGTATGCTATGTAGGTCTTCAGAAGAAGGAACCTGAGACCATTCTCAACCATGAATTTCTCCTCCTTCTCAAGCTCAGGATCCCTACCCTCGAGAAGATTGATGGCAGGACTGAAGGAATGAAGATAAAGGAAATCAATGTTGAGGCTTTTTATCATGCTTTTCAATGAATCGTACTTTTCCTTGAATTTCTCAATATCCCCGGAGAGTAGATAGGCAAGGGGTAGGTTCCCTTCAAATATTATTATGTCAAGGATTGTGAACCTGCCCCTTGCCCTTGAGAGTGCCTCATCCATCAGGGATGATGCCTCTGAAAATTTACCCTGGTAAAGGAGTATTATGGAATTGTAAAGATCATAATTTATACCCATTATGGTATTCCTGTCATAATCGCAAGAGATCTCACCTTCGAATCTCCCCATCATGGCAAGTATCCCCTTTTTCCTCAGCTCATATACATCCCTGAAGAATGTTGCACCCATGTCCCCCGATATCCTTATGGCCTCATCAAGATTTTTCAGGGCATTATCAAAATCACCCTTCAATACGAAAATATCTGCCAGGTATGAATAGATGGAATGCCTTATCTCCAGTTCTCCCGTTATTTTTGAGAGTTCAAATCCTATACCTATCTCCTTCTCTGCCTCCTTCACTCTTCCTGTCCAGAAATAGAGCTGGCTTATGTTCAGCCTTATTGCTATTGAGAGGTAGATATTTCCGCTCATGTCAGCATATATAAGTGATTTCTGGTAATGATCCAGGGCCTTCATGGCATCCCTGTTTATCTCTATGAGGGACAGATTGTTGTATATCCTGGACATCCCCTCATAATCCATTATCCTCTCATAGAAATTAAGGCTCTGCAGATAGTATTCATAGGCCTTTTCAAGATTCCCGGAGTAATAATTCAGGTTTCCAAGCTCCTTGTAGGATGTTGCAATAAGATATCCATCACCCAGCTTCAGTGAGATGTCAAGAGCCTTTTTGAGGCCCTTCTCTGCCTCTTCAAGGTTTAGCCTCCTTATACCAATTCCTCCCCTTATAAGATAATAAAGGATTAAAATCTCATCCCTTTCCTTCTTTTCCTCTATGTTGGATATTATTCTCTCAGCTGATTGATAATCACCTATGTTGTAATAGATATAGGCCTCCCTTATTCTGAGATCAATCTCATCTACCATCCTTTTCTTCGCCATATCCACGTAGTTTAGTGCCTCCCTGTATTTTCCAAGCTTTATGAGATCATCTATGGCCATGTACAGGGACCTCTTCTCAGGTTCGGGTGTTATCTCAAGATACCTCTTCAAGAGTTCATATGATTCCCTGTAATTCCCCTCCCTGAACTTGATCTCTGATGCCTCAAGGAGATAATCCCTTGCCCTATCCTGCAAACCCGCCAGATAATAATGCCTTCCAATCGTCTCCGGGCATCTGCAGGATTTTTCTAAGAATTCTGCTATCCTTTTGTGTATGTATCTTTTTTTGATGGAGGATGCACTATTGTAGATTATCTCCTGATATTCTGGCCTTGAAAACTTGTATGTACTATTCTCCCTTTCTTCAATTATATTCTTGTTAAGGAGTGAGTTTATTATGCTCACGAGCTTTTCATTACTCATGCCTCTTATCTCAGCAATGTGATCCGCCCTGAATTCATGTCCGTAAGCGGAGGCATATAAAAGAAATTCAATTTCATCCTCACTGAGGATATTCATCAGATCCATCTGGGCTATCTTTCTAGATCTTACCCTGGGAAGATCCTCGAATGTGCCCACCCAGTAGTTATCCTTATCAATGAGTCCTGATGCCTTCATCTGCAGCAATATATCCTTTATCTTGCCAGGATTACCCTGTGTTGCATTTTGTATCTTTTCTATGACATATTCTGGAAGATCATAATTCATGCCCTTTATAAGTTTCCTTGTATCATCCATGCTGAATCCAGAGAGCTCAATCTCAGAAACAATACCCTCTGGAAGCTCCTTCAGCTTTATGAATAATTGCCTCAGGTTCTCACCGATAAAATTTTCATCGTAGGCTATTATTACCATCAGATTGGATTCCTGTAGTGATTTTAAAAGGAAAAAGATGCCATCTATTACCTCCCTACCATATTTTTCTGCATCATCGAATATGATCATTATGCTCTTGAATGATGCGAGCACCGATATTACAGATATAAGTGTGCTCAGATTGTCTGTTGCCTTTTTTGAAAGTACCTCTATTACACCGAGCCTCAGGGATGGCATCTGTTTTTTTATACTCTCTATTATTGAATAGAAAAATTCTTCCCTGGGTGTTTCGGAATATTTTGTGTAGATGCAAAAACCCCTCTTTGATGCTTCATCGCACAATTCCCTGAGAATGTATGTTTTGCCTATGCCCTCCTCTCCTTTCAGAAGCAGGATCCTCTCTCCCTTCAGTGCATTGAAAATATCCAGTATCTTTTTCTTTTCTGATCTCTCCATTCAATGTACATAATCATAAAAATTATAAAAGATTGTCGTAGTTTTTATTGATTTATTTGTCCAAGTATTTTCTTGAGTGTATATATCAATATGCCTCCATTTTTCACATACTCTATCTCAGCCTGAGTGTCCAGCCTTAATAAGCCCTCCACCTCAGCGCCAGTGCTCAGCACCACCCTTACCTTTTTTCCGGGGTAAGGATCCCTGAGACCTACTATGTTTACTATCTCATCGCCCCTGAGCGTGGGTAGCTTCTCCACCTGTATTGGTATCACCCCCATGTCCACCAGGTTGCTTCTGTGTATCCTCTCAAAGCCCTCAGCAATAACTGCCCTTATTCCGAGAAGTGCTGTTGCCTTTGCAGCCCAGTCCCTGCTACTTCCCTGACCATACCTCTTACCTGCAAATATAACGAGTGGTATACCCCTGGATTTATACTCCATGGCGGCATCGAATATGCTCATCACCTTACCATCAGGGTATAGCTTGGTATATCCGCCCTGCACATCTACCATGAGATTCCTTATCTTGGGGTTTGCAAAACCTCCCCTCACCATCACCTCATGGTTCCCCCTCCTTGATCCATAGGTGTTGAAGTCATCCGGGCTTACACCATTCTGAAGGAGATATATGACCGCAGGTGGAACATTTGCCCATGTTTCCTTCCTATTTATGTCAAAGTTCTTGAGGAGGGATCTATCGTGCAGTATTATACCCGCAGGTGATATGTGGTCAGTGGTGATATTGTCACCGAATATGGCCAGTATCCTGGCGTTCATTATATCATCTATGCCCTCCTTCTTGATCTCCTGGAACCATGGGGGTTCCTTTATGTACGTTGATCCTGGATCAAATGCATATGTCTTATCCTCGGGAACATTCAATTCCTTCCACATCTCATTGCCCTCGAATACCCTGGAATATCTCTCCCTGTACATATCTGGACCAATGTTCTCCTTGATCACATCAAGTATCTCTGAGCTATCTGGCCATATGTCCCTCAGGTAAACCTCCCTTCCGTTTGGATCCATACCTATGGGCTCATTGTAGAAATCTATGTCAATTCTTCCAGCGAGAGCATAGGCAAGGACAAGCATCGGTGATCCTATGAATGCACCCTTCACGTATGGATTTATCCTGCCCTCAAAGTTTCTATTACCGCTGAGAATGGCAGCTGTATAGAAATCATTCTCCTTTATGGCGTTCTCCACCTCTGGTATCAATGGTCCGCTGTTCCCTATGCAGGTGGTGCAACCGAAGCCAACGATATGGAATCCAAGTGCCTCAAGGTAGGGAAGGAGGCCCGCCCTTTCAAGGTAATCCCTCACAACAACAGAGCCTGGTGCAAGGCTGGTCTTCACGTAGGGCTTTACCTTGAGACCACGTTCAACAGCCCTTTTTGCCATGAGACCTGCACCCATGAGCACGAATGGATTGGATGTGTTTGTGCAGCTCGTTATTGCAGCTATTACAACACTGTAATTGCCCATTAAAACCTTTTCACCCTTTATGTCTATGACCTTTGGCTCCTTATCTTCAAGACCAAGATCCTTCACTATTCCCCTTATCTTTTCCTTTGATTCCCTGAGTGATATCCTCTCATCCGGATTCTTTGGTCCTGCAATGCTTGGTTCCACCTTAGAGAGGTCGAATTCCACCAGGTCATCATACCTTATTTCATTCTCTTCAGAATAGAAGAGTCCCTGCTCCCTCAAATATGTTTCAACCATCTTCACCTTCTCCCTGCTCCTCCCTGTGAGCAGGAGGAACTCCAGAGTTTTTTCATCAACTGGGAAGAATCCAACTGTTGCACCGTATTCAGGGGCCATGTTTGCGATGGTTGTCCTGTCCTGTGCTGTTAGGGATTTTAGACCTGGACCGAAGTATTCAACGAATTTCCCCACAACATTCTTTTTCCTGAGAGTCTGTGTCAATGAGAGAACAATGTCTGTGGCCGTAACACCTTCTACAGGGGATCCTATGAGCCTAACACCTACCACCTGAGGCATCTCTATGTACATTGGTTCACCCACCATAGCCGCCTCCGCCTCAAGACCCCCCACACCCCATCCCACAACGCCTATACCGTTCACCATGGTGGTGTGGGAGTCCGTGCCCACAAGTGTCTCTGGGAATAGCATATTATCCTTTTCTACCACAACGCTTGCCAGGTACTCTGTATTCACCTGATGTATTATGCCATTCCCTGGAGGAACAACCCTGAAATTTGAGAAATTCTTCTGTGCCCATTTCAGGAGCCTGTACCTCTCTTCATTCCTCTTGAACTCAAGTTCCATATTCTCCCTGAGTGAATAGGATGTGCCGAACCTGTCCACCTGAACAGAGTGATCTATTACAAGGTCAACGGGAACAACGGGGTTTATCCTGCTCCCATCCAGCCCCTGCCTTGTGACAGCATTCCTCATTGCAACAAGATCCAGAACAACCGGTATGCCCGTATAATCCTGGAGGATTATCCTTTCAGGATAGAATGGTATCTCCACCCTTTTCCTCTCCAGGATGGCCTTTATGTGATCATCCTTCACATTCACGCCATCAAGTCTTCTTAAGATATTCTCCAGGAGTATCCTGAGTGAATAGGGCAGTGATTTTACATCATATCCTTGTTCCTCAAGAGATTTCAGGCTCACAATCCCATAACTTTTTCTTCCAACCTTTATATTCTTTTTTACATCGAGCATAATAATTCCCAGAGGCAGGAATGTAGAAAAAGATAAAAATTTTTTGAATTTGTAAAAAGATAATACTTTTTCGAAAAGTTTAAATATAACTGAATATTACTTACAATGTGATAGAGAACTTGAAAAAATTAGGAACTATCATAAACATAAGAAAGGACATCCTGATTGCAAGGTCAATCAAACCTCCAAAGATTGGTGAAGAGGTTTTTGATTACAGGGGTACACCCATTGGTCATGTGACAAGCATTTTTGGACCTGTGAAATCACCCTACTTCAGGGTGAGGCTGAAGAATGATGTAAAACCAAAAGGATATGTATTTGGAGGTGAATACAATGGCAGAGGAAAAGAAAAAGGAAAGAAAGGCGTGGATTGATGAGATAGAGAAATGTCCCGAATGTGGATCAACGCATCTTGTAAGGGATTATGATAGGGGCGAACTCATATGTCAGGATTGCGGTCTAGTTATAGATGAGAGTTACATAGATCAGGGCCCTGACTGGAGGGCATTTGATGCTGAACAGAAGGAGGAGAGGGCGCGAACTGGTGCTCCCATGACCTATACCATTCATGACAAGGGCCTGAGCACAGAGATATCCTGGAAGAACAAGGATTCCTACGGAAAGAATATACCCACGAGGAACAGGGCACAGCTCTACAGGCTAAGGAAATGGCAGAGAAGGATTAAGGTATCAAACGCTGCTGAAAGGAACCTTTCCCAGGCACTCCAGGAGATGGAGAGGATGGCATCAAACCTAAACATACCAAAGGATGTGAGGGAGACTGCTGCTGTAATATACAGGAAGGCTGTAAAGGAGAATATGATAAGGGGGAGGAGCATAGAGGGTGTTGTTGCCGCAAGCATATATGCCGCCTGCAGGATGCTGAACATACCCAGAACACTTGAGGAGATAGCAGCAGTAACAAGAATAAAGAAGAAGGACATAGGCAGGACCTACAGGATAATGAGCAGAACACTTAAGCTAAACCTCTTTCCATCAAGGCCGGAGGATTATCTTGACAGATTCTGTGCAAAGCTAAATCTTTCTGGAGAGGTGAAGAAGAAGGCACTTGAGATACTAAAGCAGGCTGAGGAGAAGGATCTAACGTCTGGAAGGGGTCCAACAGGTGTTGCAGCAGCAGCCATTTACATAGCGGCTGTTATGAATGGTGAGAGGAGAACACAGAGAGAGGTGGCCGATGTATCAGGAGTGACAGAGGTGACCATAAGGAACAGGTACAAGGAGATAACTGAGAAGCTTGGTCTGAAGATTGAGCTTTAATCAGGAGAATGGGGATCCACACCCATGTAAATTTATTCCTCATTTTTTAAATTTATTGTATTCTTTAATACTTTCAAGCAAGATTTTTAACATAACTTTTTATAAAGAGATGAATTCTACCGCATGAAATGAAGATTGCCTACGCCATATGCTCCATAGGTCTTGGACATGCATCCAGATCACTTCCGGTGATAAAATACCTCGTATCTGAAGGGCATGAAGTCCATGTAATCGCGCATGGTAGATCCCTGGAATTCTTCAGGAGGTCGATGGAAGGCATAAGGATCATAGATCTCCCGGATTACCCAATTGAATATTCTGAATCAAGATCATCATTTCTACCAAAGATCATAATGAAATCTCCTGCGATCATAAGCTCACTGTTTGAGGAGCATGATGAATTCATCAGGTTGCACAGAAGGGAAGATTTTTCGCTTATAATTTCTGACAACAGGTACGGCATATTTGCCCCAGGAGTACCATCATTCCTCATAACGCACCAGCTTAGGATTCTGAATCCACACAGGATAAGGTTCTTCGAGACACTCAGCATGATGTACAACGGTTATGTGGGTAAATATTTCGATGGTATACTTGTACCTGATTTTGAAAGCAACTCCTTAACCGGTGAACTTTCACACGGATTAAGGTATATGGAAAAGGATAAGATATACTACGTTGGCCCCATTTCCATTTACAGGAAAAAGGATGTTCCGAAGGACATAGAACTACTTGCCCTCATATCGGGCCCTGAACCACAGAGAACAATCTTTGAGAATATTGTCCTCAGGGAGATGGAAAAAACTGAAAAGAATTATTTTGTTGTACTTGGAAGGCCAGAGAGCCGTATGGAAAGTGAGAATGTTGTTTCATTCGTCACACCTGAAAAGCTCAACGATCTAATAAACAGGTCAAGGTACATACTATCGAGGTCAGGTTATTCCACTGTCATGGATCTCTTTTATACGGGTGGAAAACCAATATTCGTACCAACACCTGCACAGCCAGAGCAGGAATACCTTGCAGAATACCTGAGTCTGAGGGGGATTTCTGCCAGCATGAGGCAGGAGGAATTTAATCTTTCATCAGTTGATGTGAACGGTATCAGGGGCTTTGAGGGCGGTTACGATCTTGAGAAAACTATTAAAAACATAATGGGTATTATCTTCAACAAATGAACCAAAGCTGGAACACCAGGATGCTCATTATATCCGTCATCATAAGCCTTGTAGTCATAGGTATTATAATCTCTGGAACACTGACAAAGGAAACTTTTCTCTATCTTTTTACACTTGATCCACTGATATTTTTATTTGCCATACTTCTTCATCTCGTATACTGGTTTGCCTGGGCAGGTAGGATAAAGATACTCTCAAAGAGCATGGAGTACAGATTGGGTTATCTGCAGTCACTGAACATAGTCATGGTGAATGTTCTTGCAGCATCCGTTACTCCATCGAACGCTGGTGGAGAACCTGTGAGGATAAAGATGCTCAGCGATCTTGGCGTGAGGGGTGGTGATGCCACAGCAATCGTTATCTCTGAAAGGGTATCGGACGCACTTTTTTTTCTCATACTCTTTCCACTTCTCCTTATATTCTTCGGACTTTCACTATCGGGTTTTCTTGGCTACCTCCTGATCGCCGCATTAATACTCCTGGCCCTGCTGATAATTATTATTGGTATAATAGTATGGAAACATAAAAATGTTGAAAGGTTTATAGAAAAATTTGATTCCATAATCAGGATATTCATAAGGAACAGGGAGAGGAGGTTCAGGCTCATAGAGAAGATAAAGACGGAATTCCGCTATTTCCACAACGGTATAAGGATACTAATCCTCAGGAGGAAGCTGAATTTCATCATAGTTATGCTCCTAACGGCCACCATATGGATATCAGATTTCGTCATATTTTCACTTGTTCTCCTTTCCATGCACCAGGATCCCCTATGGATATACTCAATATTTGCACAGATTGTCATAGTACTTGTTTCCACCATACCAATCTCACCCGGGGGCAGTGGGCTGGTTGAATTTGTAGCAGCACTACTATACGGCCCATTCATAAGGAAGGATGTAATAGGCATTGTGATCCTTGTCTGGAGGTTCATTGTTTTCTACATGAACATCATAGTAGGCCTATTTTTCACACTCAGGCATGTGGTGAGAAAATAATTAATAATGCAATCCCTTCTAATCCTATGAAATTTCTTGTATGTCCTGTATGCGGAAGCACGGATATTTACTACGAGGCGGGTATGATAGAGGGGCAGAAGTACAGATGCAACAATTGTGGATATGTTGGTTCATTTGTGATAGAGATGGATGAGAATGAATACATAGAGTTTATGAAAAGGAAAAGCCAGCACTGATCGCCCTGAGATCCTCATCCAGGAATCTCCTGGACACTGTACCCCTTATGCTTTCCTCAAGATCCTTTATGTCCAGATGCCCAGTTATCCTTGCGTAATAACCTAGGAGCACCATGTTGGCTATCTTTGGACTTGAGATCCTTGAGGCTATGGATGATGCATCTATGCTGTAAACATTTTTCATATCCGATGGTATGCTCTTAACCAGTGAAGAATCAACAATAACATACTTGCTCTTCCTGGCAAGATCAATGTACCTGTCGAATGTCTTTTGATACATGAATATCATAACATCAGGCCTTGTGATTATGAGATCGTAGATCTCACCATCATCAACTATTATGTCCGATGTTGTTATGCCTGATCTCACCGCAGCGGTGTACGACCTTGTCATAACCACATTCTTTTTCAGAACCCTTGAGAATGTCTCTGCAAGAATTGTTCCTGCAAGTATTACGCCCTGTCCGGCCCAGCCCCCTATCCTTATCTGTATCATCTTCTCACCCTTTCTATCATCTTCTCAAGTTCCTCAGTTAGCTCGGGCTTTTCAATGTCAACGAACTCCCCTATCTTATATATGCCCTCTGCATCCTCCCTGAAATTCTTCCTGAACCATTCCAGCATCTCTATGTGATCCATGTTGAGCATTCTTCCCTCATACGTTGGGCACTGGGAAAGGACCTCTATGAATGAGAATCCCTTCTTCATTATTGCCTTCTCTATGGACCTTATGAGCTGGTTCATGTGCCATGTGGTCCACCTTGCAACATAGGATGCACCCGCTGCAGCCACCACCCTTGATACATCAAGGGAGAATGCAGGGTTTCCGTAGGGTGTTGTTGTGGTCTTTGCCTCATGGGGTGTGGTGGGCGCTACCTGCCCTCCGGTCATGGCGTAGAGACCGTTGTTTACCATTATCACTGTTATTCCCACGTTGCTCCTGGCAGCATGGAGAAGATGGTTACCGCCTATTCCAGTTGCATCGCCATCACCGCTCACCACTATCACCTTTAGCCTGGGATTTGCCACCTTCAGGCCTGTTGCAAAGGCTATGGGCCTTCCGTGTGTGGTATGAAGTGAATCCACCCTCAGGTAAGGTGACGGTATCCATGCGGAACATCCTATGCCTGAGACTGCAGCTATATCCTTCCTGTCTATCTTAAGATGATCTATTGCCCTTATTATTGCATTGAGTATCTGTCCATCGCCACATCCAGGACAGAATGCGGATGGAAGCCTCCTGACATAATTTTCCTTTATATACCTTGCAGTGATCATAGGGATGCACTCCTTATTTTTGTAAATATCTCATCCACCGTGGGTACAACCCCACCCACCTTTGGCAGGTGATCAACCTTTCTATGGAATATCCTTTCAAGCTCCATTCTATAACCCCTAAGAGACATCTCAGGGAGTATCACCCTCTTTACCCTTGAATCGAGTTCAATCATCCTCCTTTCGGGTGATGGCCAGAGTACCCTGGGCCTGAGGAAACCTGCCCTTATACCCTCCTTCCTTGCCCTTATGACCGCACCCTTTGATGGCCTGGATGATGCACCGTGCGATATGACCAGTATCTCAGCATCCTCAGTATAAAGTTCCTCCCACTCCTCTATACTTGACCTGTTCTTCTCTATCTTGTTTACCAGCCTCCTGACAAGGTTCTCCTGCACCTCGGGTGTACCCGTATCCCTAGTGCCATCCGGTCTGTGAGTTGATCCTGTGATCATGAGTTCAAGGCCATCACCGAACCTGCCCATGGCACTGACAAGGTTCTCCCCATATGCCATGGTCTCCTGAAAATTTGATGCAATCTTTCTGTTGACTATTTCAATCCTCTCCGGGACAACCAGCCTCTCCATCATGTGCCCCACCTCAGCATCTGAGAGTATTATCACTGGCACCCTGTAAATTTCAGAGAGATTGAATGCCTTTACCGTGAGATCGAACATCTCCTGCACGGAATTTGGTGAGAGCACTATTGTCTCATAGTCACCGTGTGAGCCGAATCTTGACTGCATTACATCGCCCTGTGCCGGCCTGGAGGCCTGCCCTATGGCGGGACCTGCCCTCTGCACATCTATGATAACTATGGGTGTCTCAGTCATTGCGGCATAACCTATGTTCTCCTGCATCAGTGAAAAACCTGGACCCGATGTTGCAGTCATACTCTTCAAGCCTGCCCAGGATGCCCCTATAATGGCAGAAATGCTTGCAATCTCATCCTCCATCTGAAGGAATTTACCACCTACCCTTGGAAGGAGCTCCGCCATCGCCTGTGTGATCTCACTTGCAGGTGTGATTGGGTATCCTGCAAAGAATAGGCATCCTGCCCTGATTGCACCGTATGCAGCTGCAACATCACCCTCAACAAAGTATTCCCCTGGATTAATCATTCCTGGACCACCTCTATTGCAAAATCAGGACAGTAAAGTTCGCATAACCTGCATACTATACAGGAACCTAGATCCACCACCTCCGGGTAGAAGAGACCATATTCATTCACTTCCCTTGATATCCCCAGGGTCTTTTTTGGGCATACGTGAACACAGATTGAGCATCCCTTGCAGAGGTTCCTGTCTATTACTATATCCTTGGCTTTCATCCTTTACCAGAAATGCATGCAAGTATTTTTAAAATTCCATAGGCAATGAACAAGATTTAAATAAAAATTCATTTTCATCCTTGCCGATGAACCCAACCCTAAGGACCCTTGGTCTATTCGCACTGCTAACTGGAATTTTTCTTCTAGTGGGCTATATAATAGGCCTCCTCTATGGGGGTACACTTGATGCCCTGATACTATTCCTTATACTTGCATTTATTGTTAACATATTCACCTATTTCTTCAGCTCACATCTGGTTCTCTGGTCATACGGAGCCAGGATCGTTGATGAGAGGCAGGAGCCAAGGGTTTATTCCATAGTGAGGCAGGTAGCCCAGAATGCTGGCCTACCAATGCCTAGGGTGGCAGTAATAGAGACCGATATACCCAATGCATTCGCCACGGGGAGGAATAAAAGGCATGCTGTGGTGGCTGTGACAAGGGGTCTGCTGAATCTTATGAATGATGATGAGCTTGAGGGCGTAATAGGCCATGAGATGGGGCACATAAAGGACAGGGACATGCTCCTCATGACAGTTGCAGCAACTATAGTTGGTGCACTCACATTCCTATCTAGGTTCTATCTGTTCCAGAGCATATTTTCCTCAAGGGACAGGGAGAATGATATAATAGCGGTGATAGTCCTTGCCCTTGCAGCCTTTGGCGCAATGCTCCTTCAGCTTGCCATATCGAGGCAGAGGGAATTCAAGGCGGATGAGATGAGTGCAAGGATCACCAGAAAACCACTTTCCCTTGCGAATGCCCTGAGAAAAATAGAGGGTTATGTTGAGAGGAGACCCATGCAGAATGGTAATCCTTCAACAGCAAGCCTTTTCATTGTGAACCCTTTCAGGGGGAGATCCATACTAAATCTTTTCTCCACACATCCACCCACAGAGGAGAGGATAAAGAGGCTGGAGAAGCTTGCCATGAAAAATTCACTTAACTCAATTCGCTAAATTTATTAATTTTATTTACTTTCTGCACATATGGATTTTCTTTACGCACCCTGGAGGATAAAATACATTGAATCACCAAAGAGGGAAGAGGGATGCATATTTTGTAATGCGCTCCTGGAGCCAGAAAAGAGGTATGTCCTTGGTGATGATGGAATTTCAATGGTGATAATGAACATATTCCCATACAATCCGGGTCACCTGATGGTGGCACCAGTAAGGCATGTTGGTAATTTCACTGACCTAACAAACGATGAGATCATATCACTGGGAAGGATGGTAAAGAAGAGCATGGATGTTCTCAATAAAACAATGAAACCAGAGGGCTTTAACATAGGAATAAATCTTGGTCTTGCTGCGGGGGCAGGTATAAGGGATCACATGCACATACATGTTGTTCCAAGGTGGTGCGGTGATACAAACTTCATGCCTGTTACCGCTGAAACAAAGGTTCTTGGTGAGGCCCTGGATGAACTATATTTGAAATTGAAGAATAACTGGTGATCAAAATGGAGGAGCATAAGAGACATTCCTACAGGCTGAAATTTTCAGTTGTTACTGTAAGCACAACAAGGAATGAGAAGAATGATGAATCTGGAAGATTGATTATGGATATCCTTGAAAAGAATGGAATTGAGGTAAGCCATTATTCCATTGTGAAGGATGATATCCTTGAGATAAGGAATGCACTCTTTTCCTCAGCAAAAAGATCTGATGTTATCATATTCAATGGGGGTACTGGCATAAGTAAAAATGATGTTACACCTGAGGCTCTCACACCATTCCTGAGGCATATTCCTGGTTTTGGTGAGATGTTCAGATTGCTGAGCTATCAGGAGATAGGTGTAAGCGCAATGATGTCCAGGGCCATCGCCGGTATATTCAATGGAAAGGTGGTGTTCGCCATACCAGGTTCACCTTCAGCCTGCAGGCTTGCGGTTGAAAGGATAATATTACCTGAGATTAACCATATCTGGTATGAAATAAATAAGGAATGATTTTTTATCCCCACCTGAAGCTAACGCCGAATGTGCCCCTGGGGTAATCCCAGTCTATGTTCTCCTTGTCGCATGATATAAGGCAGGAACCGCATTCCACGCAATCCTCGTAGTGAAATACTATCCTGTTGTTCTCTATCTTGTAACAGGATGCAGGACAGACGTGAACACAGTATTTTCCCTGGCAGGTATCGCATACCCTATCATCCTTGAGTATTATGTGCGGTTTGCTATCCACCTTATATTTAAGCAGGGCCAGCCTATCATCTATACTTACCTTCATAATGATCTTACCCCCTTCATTAGGTCGTTCACAAGCTTCCATATATCTGTCTCCTCCTTAACAAGATCAAAGAGCTTCTTCCTTGGTTCATCAGATGATCTAATTATTTTTTCCATCAGTTCATTTGCCATCCTTGGATATTCAGCGTATATCCTCGGGTTTTCAAGGAAGTATGGTGCATTCCTGTAGGTCCTGAAATCCCTCATTATGGTCTCATTCATCCTCCTTTCATATTCAGAGAGAACTTTTGAGGAGAAATCCCCCAGTTTATTCGCCTTCACAGCCACCTCACCAGCCATTATACCGGAGGAGACAGCTAGATCAACTCCGTTCAGATATATACCGGATGAGTTAACTAGACCCGCAGCGTCTCCCACCACCATGGCACCATCCTTGTAAAGCTTGGATATCATCCTGTAGCCACCCTCTGGTATTGCATGGGCCGAATATTCCTTAAGCTGGGCATTCTCTATGAGGTCGGATATCATGGGATGCTCCTTGAGATCCTCAAGAAAATCAATGGCGAAGTGCTCGCTTTTTCTGAGCGCCTCAAGTGAAACTATGACACCTATGGATATCGTATCCCTGAGTGTGTAAATGAAACCTCCACCCCTCAGGAATTTTGTGGGGTACCCTATTATTAATTCCTCAACACCATCGTTGCTGGTTATCCCAAACTTCTTATTTACCTCCTCCTCACTCAGCTGGAACACCTCCTTCATACCAACACCGAAATCATTCGGGTCTGGTCTCTTCTTCAATCCCTCTGCCTGTGCCAGAAGGGATACGGCACCATCTGCTATAATTACAACATTTCCCTCCATCACGTCATCCCCGGACTTTACCCCTGTTACCCTTTCGCCTTCATGGAGGAGTGAATCCACCTTTACACCAGTTGCAACGAGTGCACCCGCCTCCTCCACCTTTTTTGCATACCATTGATCAAACTTTGATCTGAATACGGAAAAACCATTGTAAAATTTATCCCTGAAATCATAGTTCTTGTAATCAATGGATAAGAAGGACTTCTCTGTCATCATTGTTATCCTTCTCCTTGTTATGGGTCTTTCCACCGGCGCTTCCTTCCAGAATTCAGGTATCAATTTATTCAGTGAGTTTGTATATATAACTCCACCAAACATGTTCTTTGAGCCGCTGTATTCACCCCTTTCAAGTACAAGGGTTGAAAGACCTGCCCTTGCAGCTACCAGAGCCGCAGATAATCCAGCAGGACCACCGCCAACAACAATGACATCGAACTTATCAGACATCCTATCATCCTCAGGTAGATAATGCATCCTAATTATTTATTTTTTTAGAACAAAATATTTTTAAAATTTCTTTTTATTTTTTGTTATATTTACAAATAAGAATTTTTATTAATAAAAATTTAATGACGAATTAAATCAAAAAATGATTATTTTCAAAAAAATTATTATACTTAATTGTAATACTCTTTTTGGTGATAACCATGGAAAAAGGAGGATTGTATATAATAATGTTTTCGGGAACGGCGGATAAGTTGATACCCCTTGGAGTTCTAACACAGAGTGCAGCAAATCTTGGTGTGCCCGTGAGGATTTTCGTAACTGGATGGGCAATGCTTGCTTTCAAGAAGGATGGTCCTGGATCCGTGAACAGGATTTCTAAGGAGTTCGAGGACATGGCCCCATTGCTTATGAAGGGTATGGCAGAAATGAAGGCGCCCAGCTGGTACGATATGCTGAAGACGGCAAAGGAGATAGGTGATGTAAAGATATATGCATGCTCACTTATGGCAGAGGCATTAAAAATGAAGAATAAATCTGACTATGACCCAATAGTTGATGACATAGTTGGTGCTGCATCCTTCATGCAGATGGCAGCTGGTGGACAGGTAATATTCATATAAGGGTGGTAAGATGGCAACAATAAACGTAGATAGCAGGGGCTCAGCATGCCCTGGCCCCATTACCGATCTAGTCAGGGCTTACAAGAAGGCCAACAATGGGGATATAATTGAACTTCTGGCCACCGATGCAGGCATCAAGGCGGATGCGAAGGCCTGGTGTGAGAGGACTGGAAATGAGCTCCTTGGAATAGAGGAGAAGAATGGTGAATATATAGTAAAAATTCTGATAAAATCCAAAAAATAATTTTTTTATTTTTTTTATAAATCCCTCAGTACAGGCCTGAATGTTCTAGCTATTCTTATTTCATCCTCATTAAGATCCTGCTCCACTATCTCCTCCCTTATGTACTGTGCCTTCTTAAGTATTGCACCCCTGGGTGAAACTATGGTGGAACCTCCCCAGAAAACTATATTCCTCTGTGTACCCGCCCAGTTATTGTAGATGAAGAAGACACTATTTTCTACAGCCCTCACAGGAATGAGCATCTCAAATAGTGCCCTTGATGTTACGGGGCTTGCGGATATGTTGACAATGTATTCACTACCTTTCATGGCAAGCTCCTGTGTAATGAAGGGGAAGAATATATCATAGCATATCTCAATCCCTATCCTTCCATGGGATGTATCGAATGTGACAGTTTCATTGCCAGGCTTGAAATATATCATCTCCTCGAATGGTCCAAAGTTGGGAAGCCTCATTTTTCTGTATACGTGGATATCACCCTTCTCATCAATGGCCATGGCTGAATTGTAAAGAAAACCATTCTCCTTCTCAGGAAAACCAAATATTACGTTTGATCTTTTTTCCCTCATCATCTTTGAGATTATATCGAACCTTTCATCAGATCTTGTCAGGGCCTTCAGGTAAAGATCGTCCCTTATGAGGTACCCTGTTAGATATAGTTCAGGAAATACATAGAGGTGTGCCCTTTTGCTGTTTATGAAATCAATCATCCTACCGAAGTTATCCTCCAGCCCAAGATTCCTCGAGGGCTGATATATTGCTACCTTCATCAATACATAAAAATATTTTAAGGATTTAACCTTATCGCATAATTTATTCCCTAGGAGTTATTATGTTCCCAGCTTTACTTAATTTATTTTTAGGTTCTGGGAAGATGTAGTATATAAGAACCATTATAAATGATATGAAAGATTACGGATCTAGAGTTAAGATGAATTACAACAAAATAATTATTATTTATATTAAATTTTATATTTTCATTGAGGTATAACTTTAAATTTTAAATATTCAAAAAATGGAAAAAATTAAAGATGAATAGGAAAATATTATATATGATTATACATATTAAAGTTATAGCATGAGCAAGAAAGGTAATGTAGATAGAAAATCTGGCCTAATATCACTTATAGTTTCAATTGCTTGGTTATATAATATCTACAATAATATTTTTCTCATACATAGGTGTGGGTTTTAATGAGGCACTAGCAGCAGGTGGTTTTACTGGCTTAATCCTTGGTCTTGCATCCCAGACAGTATTATCCAATATTTTTGGAGGTATTAACATATTGATTTCAAAACCTTTCAAAATAGGGGATAGGATAACATTGGCTACCTGGCAATATGGTTTAATTTTTCCCACATACCCTCCAAAATTCTGGTCAAATGATTTTCTAATACCTGGGTTTACAGGTGAAGTTGTTAACATTTCCTTATTGTACACATCCATAATAACGGATGAAAAACTATTCCTGAAGATACCAAACAATGTGGTTGTTCAAG
>PNIT01000147.1 GCA_002878135.1 Candidatus Aciduliprofundum sp. | reverse complement strand
CTTAGATATGAAATACACGATTGGGCATTAAACCTTTTAAAAAATGGTTATAAATATGAAGCAATAATTTTATTCCTTTCAACATGGGATTTTGCTTATTTTAGATATATTTTAACAAATTTTGATATTGAAAATTTTAAAAAAACAATTGAAAAATTGGAAAAAGAGCAACTTGCATTTTTTAATGGTAAGACATTTGAAAATATTGATCTGGAAGACAATGTAGTAACCGAAAATATAAAAGAGATTTATATTGCACTATGCCATTTTGTAAAGCACGTTGGTGCTACAAAAGTAATGTATTTACTAAAACCCGAAGTTTTTATTATGTGGGATACTAAAATAATAAATCATTACAGAACATATAAAACTGTAGGGAAAATTGATAAAAGTCCTGAAGGATATGTCAATTTTATGAAATTAATGCAAAAACTATATAAAAATGGAGAATTCCCCCTATCCAATAAAGAAAACGAATCAATAACAAGGGCTATAGACAGATATAATTTTGAAAAATATACTGTATCATCTAATAAAAAAAATAAAAAAGATTAAAGAGGGAAAGACCATAAAGATGTATAGAAAAACAAAGGTGAGGATGGAATGGGTAATGAGGTAAATTATTCAAGGAGGGAAATTCCCAAAGATGAAACATTAACAAGGGCAGATATTGAAGGTATTTTGAAAAAGGCTGCAGATTTAATAAGGACAAGGGTGGATTACAAGTTTATACTCATTCTTCTTTTCTTAAAGAGGATAAGCGACAAGTGGGAGATAGAATACGAGGAAGCAAGAAAGGAAGCGCTTGAAGATGGCTTGAGTGAAGAAGACGCTGAAGAGGAGGCAAGAAAGGCTTCATACCATGATTTTGATTTGCCTGAAGAGTATTTATGGGACAATATCAGAAAGGATGTATCAAAGCTTCCAGAAAAGATGTCAAAAGCTCTGAAGGTAATTGCAGAGAGAAATCCTGAACTCAAGGATGTGGTGGATAGTGTTGATTTTATTCAGTTTACATCCAGTAGTGAAAATGCCGAGATACTGAGGCAACTGGTTGAACTTTTCAGCGAAAAGAAGCTTCATAGAGTATCTCCTGATATTCTTGGAGATGCATATGAGTGGATATTAAGATACTTTGCACCTGATAAAGCGAAGGAAGGGGAAATATATACACCTAGGGAAGTTATCAAGCTACTGATAGAGCTCTTAGACCCCAAGCCTGGAGAAAGTGTCTATGACCCTGCTTGCGGCTCTGGGGGGATGCTAATAGCTGCATACAATCATGTTAAGGAGAAATACGGAAATGACAAGGCAAAGGAGCTCTTTCTTTATGGGCAAGAAGCAAATCAGAAGACAGTAGCTCTGGCAAAGATGAACATGTACATTCATGACATAAGAGACAGCAACCTGATATTTGGCGATACTTTGCTATATCCTAAATTCAAGGAGGGAGAAAATATCAAAAAGTTTGACGTTGTAATAGCTAACCCTCCCTGGAATCAGGATGGTTATGATGAAGATACAATAAAGAAGGGAGAGTTCTGGCAGCAGAGGTTCAGGTACGGTTTTGTTCCAAAGCAATCGGCAGACTGGGCCTGGATACAACATATGATAGCATCAGCTGCAAACAATGATGGTAGGGTTGGTATTGTAATCGATAATGGTTGCCTGTTTAGAGGAGGGAAAGAAGGAGCGATAAGGCGGGGGGTTATAGAAAATGACCTCCTTGAATGCGTTATTCTTTTGCCAGAGAAGCTATTCTACAATACTGGAGCGCCTGGAGCAATACTTGTATTCAGAATCAACAAGCCTGAAGAGAGGAAGAAGAAGGTTCTGTTTATCAACGCTTCAAATGAATTTGAGAAGCACCCTGAAGTCAGAAAGCTGAACAGACTATCAGAAGGTAACATCAAAAGAATTGCCCAGGCATATCTTGAATACAGGGATAATGCTGGTTTCTCTAGAGTTGTTTCTGTAGAGCAAATAAAAGCTAACGACTGGAATCTGAATGTATCGCTCTATGTAAGCCCTGAAGAAAAGGAAGAAGAGATAGACATAGTAAAAGAATTTGAAGAGTTGAAGGAACTCGAGAAGCAAAGGCAGGAAACCCTTGCCAAGATAGAGGAGTATGTATCAATGCTGAGGGATTTGAATGGCTGACAATTTAGTATTCTACAAAGAGAC
>PNIT01000170.1 GCA_002878135.1 Candidatus Aciduliprofundum sp. | reverse complement strand
GGAAAACTTTTAATTCAAATCTTGATACATGGATATGTTATGAAAGGAAAGGATGCACTCGCATATGTTCTGTACAATCTGGGCTGCATTCATCCATTCATCCTCAGCAGGATAGTGGCACTTGCAGAACTATCCTATCTGAAGGAAAATAAGAGAAGACTCACTGATTTAAAATACACTGGAATGCAGGCAGCATTCTATATTGAAAATCTGAATGAAATAATAGCAGGTGATGATTGTTTCAGGAAGAGGGAGGGTGATCCTTCAAAAAGGATACTCGGGTGCATTGAGTATGTATGTGAACCTGGGAATCTTGATGAGGATAAAAAATATCTTGATGAGGCTATGGAAAGGGCATACGATCTCACAGACAGTGAGCTCAATGAGCTCGTTGTGAAGGACGAGTATTACAGATATTTGATATCATGATTAAATCATTTTAGGGGTAATTCAAGAATGGAGCCCGTTTTAACCATCACGTATTTTTCACTGTATTTCCTCATGACATAATTCTTTGCACTGTCACCGCTGCAATGTGCTGGGGAGATGTGATCGCTTATCTGCGCTATGTAATCAATCTGCCTTTCCGAGGGTCCATGGAATCCACCTATAATCAGGTGAATCCTGCCAAGCATTCCATAAGCTTTGCTTGCAATCTTATCTATGCCAGGATGGCTGCATCCAACAATAAGCACATTGAATCCATTTCCCCTAATTACCATGGCATGTTCCCTTATGAACATTGAACCCATTGGACCCGTAGAATAAACATTATTCACAAGTTCTTTCTCATCATCTACGATTACTGGATCAAGACCCCAGGATTCCAGGATCCTGATCCTTTCGGGCATGTAAACCTTCAGACCCTTTCTGATACTTCCAAGGTATTCGAATCCACCGTAATGGTCATGGTGTGAATGACTCAGGAAAGCAAAATCAATCCCGGCTAAATTTATGCCCAGATGCTTGGAATTGTATTCAATGACGTCGCTTCTAGTGTCTGCATCGAAGAGTATTTTCCATTCATCGGATTCAAGGAGAACACTCCAGCCCCAGTCATTTTTCAGACCCTCGGATGGTTCATTGTCGTTCATTACTGTAATTTTTAATCTTTTTATGCCATCAGTCATATTCCTTTCTTATCTTCTCATCGCAGATGACATACTTAAGTCTCTCTTCCCATCCCCTGTCCTTCCATGTTCCGAGTTTCTCATGCATTGTGTAATATTTCTGAGGTACAGGGTGGGTTCCTATAACAACCTTAATCCCAAATTTTTCCTCAATGTACTTTTTGAAGTAATCTATGTAGGGGCAGGGTGGATAACCCACGACCAGACCGGTGGCAAAATGTATTACCTCGACACCATTCTTCTTCATCTCCTCGGGGGCATATTCAATGTTTCCGCCGGGACATCCCCCACAGGTGGTGTATCCTACCACCTCTATCTCCTTATCACCATAGATACTGAATGCACCTTCTTTTTTTCTCAGAGACCTGAAGCATTTTCCACCTGCACAGTTCCTGTACCTATCACAGATGATTATTCCAATCTTTACAACATCTTTCATAAAACTACATTTGAATTCTAATACTTAAAATATACCTGAATAGGAAAAGTTTTGCAGGGTTTAAAATATGCAGCTTAAATATAGGAAATATTTATATACATCTTTTTTCATTCATTTAATTGGTGATCTAAAGTGAAAGTATTGTATAGGAAGGAAAAAGGTGTTTCACCAGTGATTGCAACCATTCTAATGGTAGCGATTACAGTGGTTCTTGCATCTGCAGTGTATATTATGGTCTCTGGCTATATGGGATCTTCACCTAGTAAACCTGTGGCAATGAGCTTTACAGTTACTAGTACATCCACAAGTACACAGTTTCAAGTTGTTTCTGGCAGTATTTCTGTAACTGGTTCAACACCATTAATAATAACTGTTACAAATGATAGTGGCACATGGACAATTTCAATAACTGACCTTTCTCAATATTCCCAACAAACACCATTAGATCATTCAGGTACTTCTACTGGTAGTGTATATATAACAATAACTTCAGTTACTGGGAAAACTTATCTATCTGCTGGGGATATAATATCTTTTTCAACAGCAAAATCAGGTGCGGGGCAATTTCCATTATATCCTGGAACGACGGTAACCTTTACATATCAGGGAACAACC
>PNIT01000131.1 GCA_002878135.1 Candidatus Aciduliprofundum sp. | reverse complement strand
AGTATACCCTAAAATGGAAGGTAGGAAAGATAACCACTACTCAGTATGCCCTTTACGCAATACAGATTGCCGTTGTGATCCTTCTCTCATGGCTTGGAGTAGTTGCAACACCTGTGGTGGGGCCAGGCATTGGCTTCCTTTACTGGGCCTACCCATTCTTCATAGTGTTCACATGGTGGTGGGGTTTATGGGGTGTTCTCTCTGCATTCATAGGATGCTTTATAGGTGCAGGTCTATTGACAGGCCTACCCCTGATACCATCGCTTGCATTCAGCGTTGGTGACCTTGTTCCGGCGTTGCTTGTGCTACTCCTATACAGGGGATATCTTGGAAAGATAGGCGTGGATCCCCTAGGAAGGGATATACTCAGCAGCAGGAAGGCACTCTTCTGGTTCGTATTCTGGGTGATGGGGATAACCAACATAATAGGTGGTCTCTGGGGTGTCTGGGTACTGGTATGGCTTGGTTTCGTACCACCAAATGCCTACTGGCTAGGTGCTGCACTCTGGATCATAGGTGATGCTGTTGTACTTATAATAGCACCATTTTTGTCCAGGGCACTCACACCCATAGTTGAGAGGTATGGTCTAATTGCCAAGGGACTAATATCATAAAAGTGGTACGATGAGGGAGAATAGAGAGGGAGAAAAAAGGTACGTAAAGACCATACTATTTAATGCCAGGGCAGGGTCCATCTTCGTCAACCTTCATCCATTCACAAAGTTCATACTTTTCCTATTGCTTTCCATAGCAGTAATAATAGCCATGACAAAGCATTATCCTGATCTCATGTTCTCCCTCTTCGTGATGCTTGCTGTCATAGGATTCCTGGTAGAATCTGGGACCATAAAATACATTGTAAAAAGCTATCTTTCACTCATAATACTTGCACTTGTTGTCCTTCTCATATGGTGGCTGGTTTTCAACCAGGTGGGTACACATACGATCCTTTCATTCTCAATTGGAGGTTATGTTTTCAGGATTACCAGGGAATCCCTCTACATAGGCCTGGCGAAGGTATTCGGTTATGGGGCCATGGCATTCTTAACACTGCTCATACTCATGACAACCAGGGATGTTGATATAGTGAATGCATTCAACCAGATAGGTTTACCATTCAGGCAAACATTCTTCCTCTCCCTTGTATTCAGAAGCCTAAACATAATGGCTGAGGACCTTGAATCAATAAGGCATGCACAGTTTGCCAGGGGTGGCAGGTCAGGAAAGAAAAACCCCTTCTCCAGGGCAAAGGAATTTATATCACTATCAGTTCCATTGACAGCCCTGATGATAAAAAGGGCTTTTGAGATGGGCCAGGCCCTTGAGGCCAGAGGTTTCTCAAAGGCTGGTAAACTCTCAAGCCCTGTTGTCTCTAAAAGTATAGGTGTACTTGACTATTCACTTGTTATGATCTCCGTTATTCTTCTTTACATATCCTTAACCATGAATTTAACACTGATTTTTGGTGGTATGCAATGGCTGACACTGTTATAGATATAAGGGATGTTTTCTGGCAATATCCGAATGTATCTGAAAGGTCTGGTGGATTTAAGATTGAAAACCTGAATCTCAAGATCTACAGGAATGAATTTTTTGGCATCACAGGTGCCACGGGTTCTGGAAAATCAACCATATGCCAGTTAATAGCTGGCCTTATACCGCATCAGATAAAGGTACCGCAGGATCAGCTGGATAAGCATTTCAGGGGTGAGGTATACGTCCTTGGTGAACTAGTTTCAGGTCTTAGAAAGGAGGGTAACTCCTATGTCCTCATTGGTAAAGGATCCATGGCACCTGAGGTAGGCCTTGTTATGCAGGACCCGGAGAGCCAATTCCTCACCATGAGTGCACTCTCTGAGATAACGTTAGGTCTTCAGATAATGGGGCTTCCAAGGGATGAAATAATGAAAAGGGTGAAGGAGGCATTATCCATGGTGAGCCTGGATGACCTCTATCCCATCCTTGATAAGATTCATCCCTCTGAACTCTCTGGGGGTCAGAAACAGAGGCTTGTTATTGCAAGTTTCATAGCCATGAGGCCAAGGATACTCATACTGGATGAACCCACCTCCGATCTTGATTCCGCGGGTAAGATGGAGATCATAGAGGCAATCTCTAACCTGAAGGAGAAGGGTGACATAACTGTGATACTCGTTGAACACGACCCAGAGATATTGAAGAGGTTTGCCGACAGGGTAGCTGTTCTCTCTGAGGGAAGAATAGTAGCAGTTGATTCACCCGAGAGCATATTCTCCAACCCTGACCTGAGGAAATATGTGGAGGTATCGGAGCTAGAGGGCATAATACAGGATGATGAGGAATTCCTTAAGAAGATAGATATAGATGCTGCAAGGAGCTACAGGCCAACAAGGAAGGAGGAATATGCGGGTGAGATGGCCATAGAGGTAAAGGAACTGCATTACCAGTATCCTGATGGTGCGAAGGCCCTGAATGGCATAGACCTTGAAATCAAAAAAGGTGAATTTGTGGCGCTCATTGGTCAGAATGGCTCAGGAAAGAGCACATTCTCAAAGGTACTTTCAGGTTATCTCACAGGATGGAGGGGTGAGGTGAGGATATTCGGCGAGGACATATCAAAAAAGAAGGTGAGGGAAAGGATACCGGCCATAGTTGGTTACGTCTTCCAGAATCCAGATCATCAGATATTCAACAGGAGGGTGGATACGGAGATAGAGTACGGTCTCCGGAACATAGGTGTGAGGGATGATGAGATTAAGAAAAGGGTGGAGGAAACACTCGCCAGGGTAGGTTTACTCAGGAAGAGGGATGAGGATCCTCTATTCCTGAGCAGGGGTGAGAAGAGGAGACTTGCACTTGCAAGTGTAATAGCAATGAGGCCCGGTGTACTTATAGTTGATGAACCAACAACAGGCCAGGATTACAGGATGTCCAGGGAGATAATGGATATACTCATGGAACTAAACAGGGAGGGAAGCACAATAATAGTCATCACGCATGATATGAGGCTTGTGGCGGAATACTGTAGAAGGGTAATTGTGATGAAGAGAGGGAGGATAATATTCGATGGTAAACCTGAGGTGCTCTTCGAGAAAGAGGAACTGCTCAGGGAATCCTCATTACTGGCACCAAGGGAGGTGCAGCTCTCAAAGAGACTTAAACAGACAGGGGTGATGCAGGATATACTTCTAAGCGCCAGGGAATGGCTTGAGTTCCTTAAGTTTGAGAATGAGAAGAAGAGGTATGTTCTCCTTAGTTTCCAGGCCATGAAGAAGCATTCAAAAAATCTTTCAAGGGAGATAATGTCAAAGGCAGGCAAGCCAGATGCAATCGTTTACATAGAGAGGGGAGGAATGGTGATAGGAAGGCTTATGAGCGACTATCTTGGTGTTAAGGATCTCTATGGAATAAGGGCATCATACTATACTGATGAGGGAATGCCTAGCACGCATGTTACCGTGGGGGATATATCGCTCAATATTAAGGTGAACAATTATATTCTCCTTGTTGATGATATATCCGACACAGGAAAAACAATAGAGGCTGTGATTGAAAAACTCAAAAAATATACTGAAAACATAAAGGTATGCACCATTGCGTACAAGCCACACTCAGTTGTTAAACCAGATTTCTATTCCTACATAGTTGATAATGATACATGGGTGGTATTCGAGTACGAGGAGGAGGAGACAAGAAGGGCGTTTGAGAAGAGGAACAATGAGATAGGACTAAAATTCATAGAGGAAACATTTGGAAAGTGAAAATATAAATAAGATCAATCTATTATTTTAGCGATTGATATGGTGGATATTAAGAAGGAGATTGAGGACTGGCTTACCTCAGGAACAGATACAAAGGAGGATGTCCTTGATCTTGTCTGGACAATAAAGGAGGAGGATAATCTTATCATAGCTGAGCATCCAAAGATACCCTTTGTTCTTTACATACGCATAGGTGATAGGTTCGTAAGGTTGATCGTGAGCACAGGGATGGATACTGCACTTCTGGATCCACAGCAGAGGCTGGACATATACAGAAAACTCCTCATACTGAACGACAGGATAGATCTTGTTAAATTTGTTATATCCGGTGTTGATGAGGAGATCATACTCAAGGTGGATCTGGATAAAAGCACCCTGGTTAAGGATGAGTTCAGGGATGCCATCACAGGCATAGTAGCATCACTCTACATGATGGTGAAGGAATTCCAGCTTGAGGAGGAATTCAACAGGAGGGTAACTGAGAGGATAATATCCATGGTGCAGGAGAAGATGAATGAAGGTGCAACAACGGCGGATCTTCTAGCATTCCTCACAAAGAAGGTGGGTCTGGACAACAATACAGCCCAGAGGATAATTGATGAAATAACTAAAAAGAAGGAATACCAGGCTGAGTACCAGTGAATACATATGAACGATAAGGATATTGAAAGGTACGTTGAAGAACTATACAAGCAGCTTGATGGGAAGATAGATAGGGCTGAAATTGAGAAGATATTCAGGCTATGGCTCTCATACAACTATTCACCTGAAACTGTTAAGGAAAAGATACTCCAGAAATATAAGCCAGGAAGGACAGTGAAGATAGGGGAGATCAGGGGTGAGATGAAGAATGTGAACACCATAGGCAAGATAGTTGCAATAAAATCAAATGTGAGGGATGGAAGGAGTACATTTTCCGGGATCATAGGCGATGAGACGGGTACAATACCATTCACAACATCCAGGGATATGCCATTCAAAAAGGGTGATGTCATAAGGATAACAAATGCATACACAGGTTATTTCAACAATGTTCTGAGGCTCTACATACCCCAGGGTTCGGGTGTTGAGAAGCTTGAGAACTATAACATGGGGAGAATACAGGTGACACCATCCAAGTTCACCATAGATAAGATTGATAAGAACACAAGGAACATAGAGGTGAGGATCAAGGTCCTACATTCGGAGGAGAGGGAGACCAATGGTAAAAAGAGGATCTCCGGTGTTGCAGGTGATATGACAGGAACAATACCATTCACTGCCTGGAATAAGATGCTCGAGGAGGGTAAAAGCTACGTGGTTAAGGGGGCTTACGCAAGGGAGTTCAAGGGTAAGATATATCTCACCATAGATGAGAATACTGAGGTGGAGGAATCTGGTGAGGATGTTGGTGTAAACATAAACTTAACAACACTTCAGGATGCCATGAGGGACGGTATCCATATAGGTTTGTTCGAGGGAATTTTCCTGGATGTGAGCGAAGACACTGGCCTGGTTGCAAGGTGCCCCGTCTGCAGGAGGATACTGAAGGGTACAGAATGCCCCGAGCATGGTAAGGTAACACCTGTGAATGACCTCATAGGTAAGGCAACATTCGATGATGGTACACTCTCAGGTAGGGTGATATTCTCAAGGAATGATATGGAAAAAATTCTTGGTAAGGGGTTTGATGATATAGTTAGGATGGTGGTAACATACCCCGGCATACCTGTTGTAAAGGAGGAGCTTGAGAAGAGGATTCTACTGAAGCCATACCGCATACTTGCCAAGGTAAGCTTAAAGGAACAGAACTTCATAAACATGACACCTGTGGATATCAAGGAGGTAGGAGAAAAGGAGCTCTCACAGTTGAAGGAAAAGCTGATGGAGATGATGTGAATGGCAAGGGAACCTGCATGGAGGATATTTGCATTCGAGTTCAACGATAGCATGTTCTTACCAAAGACAGGGCAGGAGAGGGAGGCAAACTATATAATCACAAGAATGGGTGCAAAGATAAACAGGGTACTTGTATCAGGCATACTGGAGAATAAGAATATAATGAATGAGAATACATTCATAACAGGAATAGTTAATGATAGGACAGGGACATTCCACATATCTGCGGACAAGAATTATTCACCCCAGAAGGCATGGGCTTTCCTCTTCGGTGCAGAGCCCCCTGTGAGGGTGATACTTGCTGGTAAGGTAAGGTCCTACGGTGAATCAAAGAACCTTGACCTGAGGGTTGAATCCATAGCAGAGTGCAATTCCTTCGTTGAGGAATACTGGAGGGTGAGGGCCGCCCTCAGCCTGATGGAGAGGATCAGGATAATGCAGATGGCATCAACGGAGGGAAAGGAGAAACTCCTTGGCATGGGCTATGGTGAAAGCTATGTTGATAACATCATGATGGCCCTAGAAAATTTCAAGGATCCAAAGATAGACATCTATCTAAAAACTGTAAGGGGGATATTCGGTATAAAGGAGGAGGAGACTGATCCTGAGGCCATTATACTTGAGCTTGTTGGTAAACTTGATTTTGACGGCAAGGGTGCCAGGTATGAGGACATAGTTGATAATGCCGTGAAGGAGGGTATTGAGAGGTCAAGGATTGATGAACTTATTGACTCACTCCTTGAGAAGGGTTTAATATATGAACCCTCTGTAAATATTTTCAAGAAATTATAGCCTATTTATGTCTCCTAAGGTTCCAAGCTCAAGGAGTCCAATCCTTTCGTCTATTCCCACCGCAATGAAATCATCCAGATTCTCCCTTGCAAGGATTGGTGATAGTATCTCCCCTCCAAGGATGTCTGAGCCTGATGAATAGAGGCTTGGTGAGGGTAGAACAAGAATCCTATCGTTGTATATGTAGGAGGGTATTGTTATCATCCCCCCGGAGGGATCCCTTATCTTTATTGATGGATGCTCATGCCCCATTATGAGGAAACCTGAGAAATTCATATCCCTGTCACCATGTGCAAATGTATATCTTCCAAGTTTATAGGTCCTGTGGAGTGGTATGTCATACCTTGAGAGTATTGTTTTCAGATAATTGTCATGGTTTCCCCTCACAACTATGAGTTCTGCCCTCTCCCTTATATATTCAATTATCTCAACTATCTCATCCCACTCCTGCCTCATATTCCTTGAAAACTCATGCTTGAAATCACCATCTATTATTATACTCTCAGGACCAAGATTTTTGAATATGTTTTCAAGTATGTTTATTATCCTCCTCTTCTGAAATTTTGGGAGGAAAAGTCCCTTCTGTGCCATCACCTCCTCATAACCAATATGTAGATCGCTTATGACGGCGGTACCATAATCCTCAATGTATGCACAGTAGTATTTTGTGATAAGTAATCCATCCAGGTCCTTTCTGTCCACAGAAATAAAAACATTTTTTACTATTAAAAGTTAACATGGAGAACATGGAGATGAAGGATCTAGGGGAAAGGAAGATAATAGAGGAGCTCATGCGTATTTTTGGCACAGTAGTTGAGGATGATTCATTCTATTTTGATGCGGGTGATTCATACATTCTGATCACAACAGATGTCATAACGAGGAGAACGCACATACCTGAAGCTGTAAAACCTGAGCAGGCTGGGTATTTCTTCGGCGCATTGAATCTCAGCGATATAGCTGCCATGGGAGGTAGGCCAAGATTCTTCCTTTCCGCATATTCAGTTTCAAGGGATTTCAGCATGGAGTACTTCCTTTCATTCAACAGGGGATTAAAATACTGCCTGGACAAATATTCAACAAAACTTGTTGGTGGTGATATGAAGGAGGGCTACGATTTTACGGCAGCAGGTATAGTGATAGGTGAGGTGGAGAAGGATGGTATAATGGAGAGGAGGAATTTCAGGCCAGGGCAGGTGGTTGCTGTGACAAACAATCTAGGTTATAATGCAGCTGGATACTACCTCTGGAAGAATGGTGAGATGGAGGGGGCGGATATCATGCTGAAAATTGAGCCAAGGATAAACGAGGGCAGGATGCTTTCCAGGCTTGGTGTAAGGGCTGCCATGGACCTTTCAGATGGAGTATTCTCCGCCATATCACAGATAAAGAGGCAGACAGGCACAGGATTCAGGATCAGCATGGATCATGTACCCGTTCATCCCCTTGCACTAGAGGTATCCAGGAGATACTCAATACCCATTGAGGAGATATCACTGAACTTTGGTGGTGAATATGAGCTAATTTTCTCTGTTGATCCTGATATTTGGGATCGTGTGAGGAAGGGAATGGAGGATAATGGTTATATGGTGAGGGAGATAGGTAGAACATGGGAGGGAGAGAACATAATCATAAAAGATGGAAGGGAGGCTGTGATAGATGAAAGGGGATACGAGCACTTTTCATGAGGCCATGTACTACAGGGAGGAAAAGGGTAGGTTAAGGTGTGACCTCTGCCCACACAGATGCATCGTTGAGGAAGGAAGATATGGCATATGCGGTGTTAGAAAGAATATCAATGGAAAAATGTATTCCACAGTTTATGGAAGGGTAAGCTCCATTGCCATGGATCCAATTGAGAAGAAACCACTATTCCATTTTCATCCAGGTTCCTGGATATTCTCAATAAGCACCGTTGGATGCAACCTTAAATGCAAGCACTGCCAGAACTGGGAGATAAGCCAGGCAACCCTGGAGGGCATGAATATTCCATACTACACCCCCGAGGAGATTGTATCCATGGCAAGGAGCGAGGGTTCCGGGGGCATAGCCTTCACATACAATGAACCCACCATATGGTACGAGTATACCCTGGATGTCGGGAAAATATCGAAGGGGTATGGCATGTACAATGTTTACGTAACAAACGGATACATAAATGAGGATCCACTGAGGGAGATATCGAGGTACATAGATGCAATGAATATAGATGTAAAGGGTTTTACTGATGAATTCTACAGGAAGATAACCGGTGGAAGATTGCAGCCCGTCCTCGATACTGTATCCATAGCAAAAGAGCTTGGTATACACGTGGAATTAACATACCTTATAATACCAACGCTGAACGATGATGAAAATGAGATTAGAAATTTTTCAAGGTGGGCAAGGGAAACACTGGGTGAGAATGGAATAGTACATTTCTCAAGGTTCCATCCTGACTACCTTCTCATAAATCTGCCTGAAACACCCGTAAAAACCATGCACAGGGCTTATGAAATAGCAAGGGAGGAGGGACTCAATTACGTCTATCTCGGAAACCTCTGGGAGGAGAGGTATGAGACCACCTATTGCCCCAAATGCGGTGCACCACTGATAAAAAGATCAGGTTACCATGTGAGAATTGAGAATATAACACCGGATGGTAGATGTTCCAGGTGCGGTACAAAAATACCATTGGTCATGTGATCTCCACCCTATCGGAGAATGATACGCTTGATCCGGTAACGTGGAATATGCCCCTTATTATCTTTTTTGCATCCTCAGGTCCCTCGTAATCATATATGATTATCTGATTCCTCTTCTTTCTTGCCCTGAATGAGCCCGTGATCTCAGTTCCCTGGAAAATGATCATCTTTCCAGGTTTCACATCCCTCCTTATCTCCGGTAGAAGGTACCTGTAGAGTAGATCCCTTGGATCAAGGATAAAATCATAGTTCATACCCTTCCTCCTTATCAATTCAATATCGGCCGAAGGTACCAGGAAGAGCTCATCACCGAAGAATACATTTACAAGGGAATATTCCTGGGATAATATACTGAGTGCTGATGAAATCTCCCTCTTGCTCAGAATACCACCCGTGATATTGACTATCCTGTTAACGTTCAGTGCGCCGAATATGTTAATAAGTTTTTCAATATACAATTTTACAGCAGTTTCATGGTCATAATTCTTCATTACATGAACAAGGTCATCCTTGGGACCCTCCACAATGAAATTCTTCCTGAAGAGTGTATCAATTATTTCCTGCGTCTCATCCTTACCCAGAGGTGATTCCTCTAAAATAAAATCCCTCTTAACAAAACCTGAGCCCTTCACCATGTTGATTATTACCTCATGCTTTTTCTCAGGTGTAAAACCCCTTATGGCCTGGAATATCTGAACATTCTTCAGGGATGCGTAGGTAGGTGTCTCTGGTATTCCGTAGGTAAGATAAAGGAGAGTGCTCCTTTTCAGCCTTTCTGGTGATATGTAATGCCAGCACCTGATTACACATTCAACCTCACTCCTTATGCCCAGGTGAAGTGCATCAAGCTCTATGGGTGTCTTCCTCCTTGTTTCAACATCTATACCCTGTTTATAAAATACATACCTAAGGAGATTCTCCTTCGAGAATACCCTTGATACCGTATTCCCGTATACATAGTATCTTCCTGAACGCCTGAATTTCAATGACTTCAGTATGCCCTTCTTTTCCTCATCAAGATCTTCCTTTGTCTCTAAAACAACAGTTCTCCCAAAATAGGAGGAATTTTTAATTATTGCACTCAAAATATCCTCAATATTTCCCCTTACATCAACAACAAGTACATGGTCCCCCCTGTTCTCAAGATATGCTGCACCCTCCACCACACCATCCCTGACAAGAAAATAGTTGAACTCTGTACCATAGTCCTGGATGATCTCATTCCAGTATGGTATGAGAAAAGGATCGCTCCCGTCCATCAATATTTGGCTACTCCTTGCTTCCACCTTTTCATATCTGCCGTAATAAACAATACCCATCACATCTAACCTGTTCATCTTCTCAACTATTGGTTCAATTGTCCCAGCCTCAAGGCCTGTTATGTTAACAAGATCCTTGAGGCTCAGTGGACCAAGGTATTCAATGATGGATCTTATGAAATTCTCAATGTTTCCCTCATCAATCTCTATGTATGAATATCTGTCCCCTGGCGATATCTCCTCATTCTCAACATAGTCCCTCTGAAGGATCATATTCTCCTCAAGGATGGACAGGAATCTGGATGATTCCTTCTGAGTGATGCCAAGCACCCTTGAAAGATCCTCTGTGCCAATGCCCTCTCTGGCCCTTACCTTCTGTATGATCAGCTTAATCTCCTGTGTGTTCTCTATCTTCTTGTATTTGAAATATGACCCATTGTTCCTCAGGGTGAATATGAATCTACCGTTGAGGAATTTACCGTATATGATGTTCCTTTCCTTCCTGTATCTCTCCCATTCCTCCATTGAAAAATTTAATGTTCTCAGGTATGCTTCGTAAGGTGAGGACAGGAATATGTATCTTGAAAATAGACTTTTAAGTGAATCTGCGGTCTCAGTGAGACGATGGAACCTGTACCTCTTCACATCATCTGGGGTGATTGTCTCCTCACCCCTTAGATTCATGAGATCAATTCTTAACATGTACTGCTCCTCATAGCCCGGAAGGAAGTAACCCCTTGATATGGTACCATCTGAGATCATCTCAATTAGGATATCCTTAAGTTCACCCTCACCTATGTTAAGGTAGAATGAGATCTCAGAAAGCGTAAGTGGACCGTAGTAATTCAGAAACTTTGTAATAACAAATTTTACCGCATCCTTTTTATCCATCCTTTCAGGCACCCTTTTGCCCCAGAGGAATTCATCACCTACGAGATCCTTCCTTTCTATTAGATAAGCTCTCTCAAGGTTCCTCAGGAGGTCCATGAACTCATCCCTCTTCATTCCAAGCGCCTTCTGTGCCTGGGTTGTTGTCTTGCCGTCTATGGCATCAATTATCCTCTCATCAATGGCATAGTCCCTGCCATAAACTGTGTAATAGTAGGGAAGAAGATCAGGCAGTGTGAACAATGGCCTGTCGGTGTATGCAGAAACTATCCTACCCTGCCTTAAAAGTTCAAGGGCAATCCTCCTCGTCTCTTCAAAGGGAAGGGTGGAATGTGAATAAACATTTACTACTTTCTGGGAGAGTATATCAGCTGCACCAACATCCCTGATGAAATCAAGCATGCTCCCCATATCGCTTATCCTGAATTTTGAATTGAAATACATCTTCACCCTTTCAGGCTCAAACATGTAATGGTATTCTGCTGGCATCACCTTCCTGAGTATCTTCATGTGAATCTCCTTGAGGAGAGCCGTCCTGTCCTCCATAAGGACTATATCTGATATGCTCGATAGTATTACACCGTTGGAGAATACTGAGGGATCTGTGCTGTAATCCTTTATCTTTATGCCTATCTCATCATTCTCTATCTTCCTTATTATTTCAAGAGCATGGGGTACATCCATAACGATATTGAATATCTCATTATAGGTCTCCTCAAGCACTGGGAAATTTGGTATCTCGGATAGCATCTCAAGAAGCCTATCGCTCTTCAACTGCTGCTTTGTTACTGAGATGTCAGCCCCCTTGTACTTCTTAAGGATCATGAAGGATCTGGTTGCGCAGTGCCTGAACCTCTGCTTGAAAAGCTCCGTGTTCCTTATGGCATTCCTCAGATCGTTCTCAAAATTCTTTGAGTTTATCATGTTGGTTATTGATTTCAGATCTATCCTTTTGTTTGTTGTTATCATGAATGCATCATCCGTTACCGTGATCCTTGTATTCACAAGGTATCTGTTTGCAATATTGTGGGCTATGACCCTTGAAAGTGCATCGTTCACACGTCTTCCAAATGGGAAATGGAATATGATGTTGTACATGCTTGATGGATCTATGTATCCCTCTATGAGGACGAAGTCATCGCCGGGCACAAAATCCACCATCTGTTCCTTTATGTAATTGTATATGCTGAGGGCACCCGAGCGATCAAGATAGTATTCCTCCATGAGATAGGTGACAACATCCTCATTGTTCCTTATCATGTTCTCTATCTTCCTTCTGAATTTGCCCACCTCAACGCTTAGATCGTAGCTCCTGGGCAGCATCTCGCCCGCCCAGGATGGTACGGTGGGCCTCTTACCCTCAGCCCTTCTAACGTATACCCTGGATCCCCTGAGCCTTATGAACTCGTAGGTCCTTGATCCCAGGACAAATATGTCACCCTGCCTCAGCCTCTCAACAAACTTTTCACTTAGATCGCCTATGGGCACATTGTTCTCATCTATTACAACAAAATCCGCCTCCTCAGGTATGGTGCCCATGTTCATGAAGTATATCATCCTTGTTGATTTCTTCTTTCCGAATTTACCCTCAGACTCATCATACCATATCTTAGAATAGAATTTTTCACCGTATGATCTGCCCGAGAGATAATCTATCACCTCCATGAATTTTTCATAGGGCAGATCATGGTAGCAGTAGGACCTCTTTATCAGGGAATATGCCTCATTTACATCCCAGAGATCCTCTAGGCTCATGCCAACTATTACCTGTGAGAGAACATCGAGTGAATTCTTTGGGACAAAAACCCTGTCAATGAAGTTCTCATAAACAGATTTTGTCAATACTGTGCATTCAATTAGATCGTCCATATCGAATACTATCATCCTACCCTTTGATACCCTGTTGAACGCATGACCTGACCTGCCTATCCTCTGCAGACCCTTTGCAATGCTCTTTGGGGAACCTATCTGTACAACTATGTCAATGTATCCTATGTCTATGCCAAGCTCAAGGCTTGTTGATGATATGACACACTTGAGCTCCCCCTTTTTGAGCATCTCCTCCACCCTGAACCTGATGGTCTTTCCAAGGGATGAATGGTGCGCCTCAAGGCTCTTTATTCCCCTTTCCCTTAGCTTGAACGCAACATGCTCCGTTCCACTCCTGGTGTTTGTGAATATGAGTGTTGTCCTGTGCGAATTTATTATGTCCACAAGTATATCGTACATCCTCTCATTTGCTATCTCAAAGGGTGTGTGCACAAGATCAGGTACGGGTGTTATCACCCTCAGATCAAGGGCCTTCTTCGCCTCCACCTCTGCGATGTATATATCCCTGAGATCACCATTATCATTGTAGCCTGCAACAAACTTTGCCATCTCCTCTATGGGAGATTGCGTTGCTGAAAGGCCTATCCTAATCAGGGGGCCGGATAGCCTCTCTAATCTCTCAAGGTTGAGTGAGAGCATTACACCCCTCTTGTTGGATGAGAGCTCATGCGTTTCATCTATTATTACATACTTTACATCCCTGAATTTTTCCCTGAACTTCATGGATGAGAGGACCAGGGCCAGGGATTCAGGTGTGGTTATGAATATGTGTGGAGGCTTTTTGAGCATCTTCTGCCTCTGGCTCTGTGATGTATCACCAGATCTTACTGCTACTGTGATCCTGGGTATATCCATTCCCTTCTTTCTGGCAAGCTCCTTTATCTCCTCCAGGGGTTCCTCAAGGTTCCTGTGTATATCATTTGCAAGCGCCTTTAGAGGTGATACATAAACGCAGTATACCTTATCCTCAAGCTTTCCTGATTTTGCAAGGAGGAATAGCTCATTTATTATTGAAAGGAAGCCAGTGAGAGTTTTTCCAGAGCCTGTGGGCGCGGAGACAAGAACATTCTTACCCCTGTGTATGTAAGGTATTGCATAGGCCTGGGGTTCTGTTAATGTGGAGAATTTATTCTCAAACCATTCCCTTATAATGGGATCAAGTAATCCGAGTACTTCCTCCTTCGTAAATTTATTCTCTATTCTATGTATCATCCCTATGCGCCTGCAGAATCAGTAGGTAAAGTTTTACTTCGTATTTAATTTTTACCCAGTCCGGGCAAAAAAGTTATCTGTACCTGGAAAGAAGGGAGGAAACACTTATTAGGGATATGAGCTCAATACCCTCTTTAGATAGGTTCTCCCTTCCTCCCTCCTCCCTGTCCACCACCACAAGCACCCTCTTTACAACGGCTCCATAATCCCTAAGTATCCTCACAGCCCTTAGAACTGAACCTCCTGTGGTTATAACATCCTCAACAACTATTATCTCCTCTCCCTTTACAACATCACCCTCAACAAGATCCTTTGTCCCATGGTCCTTGCTCTCCTTCCTCACAATAACAAAGGGGCGGTTTGTTTCAAGGGCAAGTGCAACGGCAATAGGCACTGAACCCAGTTCAATGCCCGAGATCTTCTCATTCTTAACATAAACGGCCATGGATTCTGCAATCTTCTTGAGTATGACTGGATTTGTTATAGCCTTTTTAATGCTTATGTAATAGTTGCTCTTCTTCCCTGAAGCAAGGGTGAAATCTCCGAACATTACAGCACCGGATTTTATTATTAAATCCTCAAGTTCCATGCTATTGGGATTGAATTGTGCATAATAAAAATTATCCATTATCAAGGCTTTATCTTTTATTATCTTTGAAATATCTTTTACCCCTGAAGTATATCTCAAGGATCTTTATTTCCCTCTGATTGGAGGATAGTGGATCCCTGTCAAGTATGAGGAAATTTGCCTCATCACCTGGCTGCAGGGGATTGCAATCCAAGCCTAGGGCCCTCATGGAGCCTGAGGTATAACAGTGGTAAGCCTCATTTGGTCTTAATGATTGATCCTCGGTGTATCTATAGAGATCTATGAACTCATTTTTACCTCTGTTTATTGCAGCATCAAGGGTGAGGAATGGGTCCACAGGCTCCACAGGTGCATCGGTTGAGAATGCAACGTTAGTTTCATTCATTAAATCCCTGAACCTGTAAACATACCTAGCCCTTTCAACTCCCAACCTTTCAAGCACCCAGAAATCAGAAATAATGAAATGTGGCTGAACAACGGCATCTATCCCTTTAAATTTCTTCAGCTGGTCATCCCTCACCACACTTGCATGCTCTATCCTTTTCCCATTCCTTGCGTGTTTGAGTGCCTCCAGGGCAATGTCCACAGCAGCATCTCCTATGGCATGTATGGCCACATCAAGTCCATACTCATTCGCTTTTTCAATGTATTCAACAATTTTATTGTAATCCATAACCTGTTCCCCCCTTGTTCCCTGATCACTGTATTCTTTTGATAACAAGGCAGTCCTTGCGCCCAGGGATCCATCCACAAAGAGCTTTATACCCTTTACCATGCTGCTCTTGCCATCGTAATTCCTTAGATCCTCAGAATTAAGGTAAACAAGGACATCTATGGGTAGTTGATCCTTTCTCCTCAAATCTTCAAGGATACTTAGATTCTCAAGGCTACAGGAGACGTAGCCAACCTTGCATATTCCATATGAGGCAACATGCTCAACCGCATCCCTCATGTATTTAATCTTCTTTTCCCTTGGAACCATGGATATGATCCTCTTCCTGAAAATTTCAAATTCATTCTCCTTCACTATTCCATCACCCTCCATCCCCATCAGCTCCAGGAAATATGAGTTAACAAGGGCAGCATGGAGGCATACCCTGCTGAGAAAAACAGGTCTGTCATTCACTATATCGTCTATGTCCACTTTACTTGGCCATCTCCCCTCCATGAACAACTCCTGATCCCAGCCATGGCCTATTATGGGTCCCTCAGTCCTCGAGGCAAATTCTTCAAGTTTATACCTTAGCTCTTTTATGGACTTAACCCCTCTGAGATCCAAGGAATTAAGATACAGACCAATCTCATCAAGGTGGAGGTGGGAATCAACAAAGGCAGGTATTATGTAACTTCCACCAAGGTCCCTGGCATTTTCTTCCTCATTGAAGGAAATCACCCTGCCATCTTCAACAACAAGGGCATCATGCACCTCCAATGGCATGAATTTTGAATATACCTTGCAATTCCTGAATGAAATTCTCATAATCTCTAATCTGAATGAACTAAATTAATTTTTATAGTTCCATTGCATACTAATGTTATGGAGGATATACTTCTATCCGATGAGGAAAGGAAGATTAAATATGAGGTAAGGAAGGTAGTGAAGGAAATACCCCACGAGCTCATAAGGGATATTGAGAGTGAAAGGATAGCATTCCCCAGGGAGTTCATAAGGACCATTGCTGAGAAAAGAATAGCCGGTCTCAGGTTCCCTGCCTCCTACGGGGGGAGGGAGAGCACATGGGTGGGGGAGATGTCCGCTGTTGAGGAGATGGGATACCTGGGTTTTACACTGAGCTGCATGTATTCACTTGGTTCCATAGTCGGGGAGCCAATAAACAAATTCGGTACAAGGGAACAGAAGGAAAAATACCTCAGGGGCATTACATCTGGTGAGAGGTATGGTGCTGAGGCCATAACAGAGCCAACGGGTGGTTCTGACCTCTTTGGTATGATGAGGACAAGGGCCTTGCACAGTGGCAATAAATTCTTACTTAACGGACAGAAGAGGTTTGTGGTGGGGGGCAAGGGTGCAGATTTTTTCGTCACCTATGCCATAACAGACCCGGATGCAAAACCTATAACGAAGGGTATAACAGCTTTTGTTGTGGACAGGGAATCACCAGGATTGAAGGTTGAGACTGTCTACGGACTCATGGGGAACAGGGGTGGTGGCACAGCAAGGATAGTCTTCAAGGATGTAGAACTTGATGAAAATAATGTTATAGGGGAAGTGAACAGGGGATACGATGTATTCAACATAATGATGGTGCCTGAAAGATTGACAACAGCATCCGGTTCTGTGGGTGTTGGTATGGCAGCGCTTGAGGTGGCTACACAGTACGCAATGAAGAGGGAAGCTTTCGGTAAGAGACTCGTTGAACACGAGGCAATAAATTTCAAGATTGCCGAATCCATCACACTGCTGACACAGGCGTCATCACTTGTTTATCTCGCCAGCAAGGCAGCTGATATGCTTGAAAGTGGTAAGGTATCATTACACTATGCCAGAAAACTAATTTCCATGGCAAAGATGAATTCCACCGAGGCCATGTGGACTGTGGTGAACAATGCCATGCAGATCATGGGTGGCATAGGATATACCACTATATATCCAGTTGAGAGACTACTCAGGGATTCAAGGCTTGGCATGATATGGACTGGTACAAACGAGGTAATGAAGATGATAGTACAGCACGAGTTTCTCAGGGAGATGAGCGATCCAAGTTACTTCTCAACAAAGAGGGATGTGCAGCTTGATGCCCTTGATTTCAACCTTGTGGA
>PNIT01000062.1 GCA_002878135.1 Candidatus Aciduliprofundum sp. | reverse complement strand
ACCGGGCTAGAATTGTGAAAAATTTAATTAATGAATAGAAAATATAGTATTGCCACTGTGATGATCCCTACAATATCTGAAAATGATGATAGACGGGCGGGCTGAGTGGCCTAAAAAGTGATAGGATGAAAGTACTGGTGATATATTACGATGATTCGGATACAAAGGTAATCAATTATGTAAAGGATTTTACATCCGATATTTTAATTTTCACCCCTGATGAAAGGATTATGTTTCCAGGATATGTGAACATACACGGGGATCTCCTGGAAAATTTAGAAAAATTGAAGGGAAAAGTGGATGTAATCTCACTTAGAAAGAGGGAAAATTATCCCGTTGGAAATATATTCCTAGGAAATCTTGTGGACCAGATAAAATCAATGGGTTTTAAGGTCCTTGTGATCTCCTGATTTTTCCCCGATAACAAGAACAAATGAGCCCCTATCATAGCCGTATTCCCATTCCTCTTCAATCTCCACTCCAGGCTCATGGAAAAGTGTCTGTGCATATCCTTCTATCATGAAGCCTGTTTTCTTGAGCATATCCTCAATCTCTTGCACAGTATAGAAATTCGCCCTCACATAAAAAGGGCTCACCTGCCTATTTTTATGGTAATAGATACCATATTTACTATTCCTTTCTATGAAAGCAATATAGACTCTTCCTCCATCAGAAAGAACCCTGTGTGATTCCCTGAGGACCTTGTAGGGATCCTCCAGAAAACAGATAGTTACTATCATTGAAACATAATCAAATAAAGAATCTTTGAAGGGCATTCTTTCCCCATTTGCATATATTACCTCAACACCCCTCCTCCTTGCAATCCTAAGCATGTTTAAACTTATATCTATCCCTATCCTTGTCCCCAGCTCAGAGGCAAATCTTCCAGTCCCTACACCAATCTCAATCCCATAAAGATCTTCTTTTATAAATGAACTTAGCATCTTTAATTCATTTTTATATATAATATTGTGTATATTAAACCAGGAATCGTATCTTTCAACATTGAGGTCAAATATATTCATCGATTATCCTTTTTATTATCTGTTCTATTATATTTTCGGGTAGACCTAACTCGTTGGCCACGTATTTTTCATCCCATGTTTTTATGTATTCTGAAAATATTTCCCTTTCTATATCTGAGCCTATCCTTGGTATGATCTCATTCTCTATATGGGAAAGTATCTTTTTCTTGATCGCTATCTTCTGTGCTATAATCTCCTCAAGCCTATCTATTTCCTCATCCACCTTTTTCAGCATCTCAAGCGGATTCCCCTCTATATCAATGTTTATGGATTCCGTATCTAAATCCCTCTTCCTTATGTCAAAAAAATAGGGGGTAAGATAGATATTAAGGATAAAACTTTCTTCTAAACCATAGATCTTCCTTTTTGGCCCAACATCACTTTTTTCAACACCGCGCATCTTCACAAGTTTTGTTTTTTCAAGGATGTAAAGGTGTTTCATGACAGCCTGCTGTGATATTCTGAGCTCTCTGGAAAGCTGGAGTGGATAAACATCTCCATGTATCAGCCTGAATAGTATCTCTCTCCTCGTTTTATTTTCTATTGCTGATAGTATTGAATCTATGTCAGTCATGGTTTAATCTATCTTTACCCTTGTTCCACCCTTCTTCTTTGGCTGCTCCTTTTCAATGGTCACATCAAGTATACCATTGTGGTATGATGCCTTTGCAGTTTCTGGCTTTACCCTCTCTGGAAGTTCTATCACCTTGTAATACCTTCTCTCAGGGACATCAGTTTTTATGGTAACTGTATTCTCATCTACCTGCAGGTTTATCTGGTCCTTCTCTACGCCTGGAAGCTCCGCTGTGACATAAACATTCTTCTCATCATCAGATACATCTACAAGAGGCTCCCTGTAACCCTCAAGCTCACTGAAACCCATCTTTGGAACATTGCCGAATTCCTCAATCCTTGGCTTACCATCTGGGCCCATCTTCATGGTGAAGCCATAAACAAAGGGTCCCTGAACATCCCCCATATGCCTAGATAGTTCATTGAAGATCCTTGATATCCTCTCATTCATCCTTCTGAACTCTTCCTCGAAATCATCGAAGAAGAAATCGAAATCGAATTCGTCCTCATCCCTCTTCCTCTTAAATACCATATTCTCACCTCCATATTAACATATGGTTGTACATAAAAGGTTAATAACCTTTAGTATTTAAATTTTTCTATTTCTCA
>PNIT01000142.1 GCA_002878135.1 Candidatus Aciduliprofundum sp. | reverse complement strand
ATTTCTTATGAAGATAAGGGCATTATGGAACGTCCCATTCAGGGTATTGGAATCATTTGTGAGAATTCTATCAAAAATAACTGGCAAATTCAGGTTAATTGATTCCATCATTAAAAATAATGATCTTACTGATACTGCTTTGCATCTTTATGTAAAAAATTAATTTTAAACAAATATATATTTATTTGATGAAAAATAAATAAATTTTTTATTTTTGAAAAATTAAAGAATAGAAAAATATCAATTTTAATGTATTTGATTATGAATATAAGCGAAAACCGGCAGGCCCGCTAGGAGATGTATTTATAAATTAAAATTCTTCAGAATTATTTTAATACCTTTAATGATGGTTCCAATCTCCATGTATGGGCAATTCAATTCCATATCTGAGGCTACAAGCTCCCTGTGGCAGGGAATATGAACGAATCCTCCCTTTATACCCAATTTGATTGAATTCTGCATGATTGCATACATGGCAAGATTACATATGTAACCCCCTGCACTTAGACTTATATCGGCTGGAATCTTCTCCTCGTTTAGTTTCCTTACAATCTTCTCCACGTTCAGATTTGTAAAAATACCGTCTGGGCCATCTGGATCTATCCTTTTACCTGTTCCCTTCATTCCTGATGTATCAGGTATTGAAGAATACTCGTAGTTTATTGCAATTTTTTCAAGCGTTATTTTATTCCTCCCCGGTGCAAGACCTATTCCCAGGGCTAGATCGGGTTTTCTGGAAACAATCTCCCTTTTTATAATATCCTTTACCTCAGAGTATGTGACTGGTAGTAATATACCCTTAATCCTTAAACCAGAAATAATCTTTCCATCCATTTTCTCTACAATGATCTTTGATGGATTTTCTTTATACTTGGAGAATGGGCCAAAACCAAAAAGAATTGCATCCATGGTAAGAGGGAAATGAAGGGAGGATATAAACATCACCTTTAAATTCATAATTGTCTATCCATTCCAATATGCGAGTGGGTATAACTACAACAGTACCTCTGGAGCCAATAATCGCAGGTAGTCATATACCAACGGATCTGAACAACATCTTTATTACATCCAAAGATCCAGAAAATTATGTGAGTAGGGCGGAGGTGGATGGATTCCCATACAACTCATGTTCCTGGATCAAGGGGTTATACACAGCATCCATTGAAGGTAAATTTGATGCGGTCATAGGTGTTGTTAGGGGTGACTGCAGCAACACAGAATCTCTCCTTGATTTTCTTCAGTTCAGAGGAATTAAGGTAATACCTTTTACTTATCCCTACGATAGGAGCAGGAGGAAGATGGAAGACGAATTGAAAAGTTTTATGGAAGTCCTGGGATCCGATAGGGATAGGCTTTCAGAGGTTATCAGGGAAGTGGATGATGCAAGGAGAATTGCTTGGAGAATAGATGAAATGACTGTTGAGGATAGAGTGAGTGGATATGAAAACCATTATTATTTAGTGAATACAAGCGATTTTCTAGGGGATATCTCAAGATATAAGGATATTGCGATAAAATTTATTAATGAAGCGGAGAGGAGGGATAGGATAGAATATAATCTGAGGTTGGGTTATATAGGTGTACCACCCATATTCACAGACATATATCAGTTCCTTGAGAATAATGGAGTACACGTGGTTTACAATGAGGTTCAGAGGCAATTTTCCATGCCCTTTCCAGATAGTGACTGGATTGATAAGTACATAATGTATACCTATCCATATTCTGTTTACGACAGATTAAGGGATATAAAAAATGAGATCAGAAGAAGGAAGATAGAGGGTATAATACACTATGTTCAAAGTTTTTGTCACAGGCAGATCATAGATTATGTTATAAAGGATAGCCTTGATATTCCAGTATTAACCATAGAGGGAAACAGACCTGGAAAACTTGATGAAAGAACAAAAATTAGGATAGAGAGTTTTATAGATATGCTTTTGTGAGTATCCTGTACTGATCCATACCCTGTCTGAAGGCATTCAGGTTTGAATTCCATGAGCGTTCTGGAAATTGATTCTTTATGGACTCTTCTATGTCAGATTGATCAACAGGTATTAGATCCGTTGCAAAGGCAGCTCCAAGAAGTACCATATTTACTGATTGAAGATTTCCGTTCCTCCTTGCTATCTCAACGGCATCAATGCCCACTATATTCTTTATATTTAAATCCCTGATCAATTTCTCAATGTCCGGGTATTCTTCTTCACCTATATTTACGGTGAATGGTATTATCCTCTCAGTATTCATTATTATCAGGGTTTCCCTGGTGGCCCTCTTCAGTGCTCTTATTGTTTCCAGCGCCTCAAATCCTATTATTATGTCCACCTTTCCGTCAGGTATTATAGGCCCATAAACATCACCTATTCTCATATCAACTGTAACTATACCCCCACGCTGGGCCATCCCATGTATTTCAGACATCACCACATTTAAACCTCTTTTTGCAATGGCATTACCCAGGATTATGCCCATGGAAACAACACCCTGACCCCCCACACCTACCATTGATATATTAAGATCCTTCATTTTTCCACCCTCTCAATGGCATGAAATGCACAAACAAGGTTTGTGGAACAGACACCACAGCCATCGCATAGAACAGGATCTATCTTCACATTACCATCCTTATCCACAAAAATTGCGGGACAGGAAAAATTCCTTACGCAGTTCATGCACTTTGTGCATTTATCCTGGTTTACCTGGTAGATTATCCATGTTCCATTCTTCCTCATTCTATCGTCCCTGAGCAGGGCGCATTCTCTTTTTGCAATTATAACTGAAACACCATCAGAATTTACTGCCTCCCTTATAGCTATCATTGTCTCCTTTAAATCATAGGGATCTACAGTTTTAACATACTTTACTCCAGCAGCCTTTACTATCTCTTCTATTGATATCTCAGTGGCGGGTTCCCTGTAGGCATTTATTGGTAGGCCAGGGTTTGGTTGATGACCTGTCATTGCTGTTGTTCTATTGTCCAGGATTATTAAGACAAGGCGGTGATTATTATGAACCGCATTAATAAGACCAGGTATGCCTGCATGGAAGAATGTGGAATCACCTATGAATGAAATCACCTTCTGATCCGTAACCTGTGAAAAACCTGAGGCAGAGCCTATTGAAGATCCCATGCAAAGAAGGAAATCTGACATCTGGTAAGGCTTTTGGTATCCTAGACTATAACATCCTATATCATTTGGGAATATAGGATCATTCAATCTTAACTGTTTTGTTACCAGCTTTGCAGCATAAAATGTGGCCCTGTGAGGGCATCCGGGGCAGAGAACAGGAGGCCTTTTTGGTAGATTTATATCCCCATAGGTTTCCCTTTTCCTTCTCTCTATTCCAAAGATCATGGATAATGAATCCATTACCCTGTCAGGATTAAATTCATAACTCCAGGGTGAAAATCCATCAATCTTTCCATTTATCTGAGTATTAATACCACTGATCTGCGCTACCATCCTTACCTTCGTTTCTATGAATGGATCTAGCTCCTCAAAGATAATCACCTTCCTATGTGATCTCAGAAATTCCGCCACCTTTTTTTCAGGTAACGGGTATGTGAACCCAAGTTTTAATATATCAATATTTAAATTCAATTCCTTGAGAGCATCCTTAACTGAATTGTATGCTGCTCCTGATGTGATTATACCATACTCTGAACCATTAGCCTCGATCCTATTCAGAGGTGAATTTTCAGATTCATCCTTTAATTTGTTAAATCTCTCTATGAGTTTCTCCTTCTGTCTGTAGGCGTTGGATGGAAGCAATGTAAATTTTTCAAAATTCTTCTTGAAATGCCCCATTCTATTTATTTCCATTTTTTTACCATATTCAACGATACCCCTGAGATGGCTAATTCTTGTTGTTGTCCTGAAGAGAACAGGGGTGCCATATTTTTCTGAGATCTGGAAAGAGTATACCAGGTAATCCTTTGCCTCCTGTGGATTGGATGGCTCTATTAGGGGCATGTATGCAAATTCTGCGTAGTGTCTGTTATCCTGTTCATTCTGTGATGAAAACATGGATGGATCATCACCGGTCATTATCACAAGACCAGAATTTGTTCCTGTATATGAGATGCTCATAAATGCATCTGAGGCAACATTTAATCCCACATGTTTCATGAATGTGAATGCCCTTACCCCGGAAACGGCTGCAGCGGCAGCCACCTCGAGAGCAACAATCTCATTTGTTGAGTATTCGAAGTATATACCAGCCTTCTTTGCTATCCTTGAAAGTACATCCCCCACCTCACTTGAAGGTGTACCAGGATATGTGGCGGCAGCACCTACTCCTGCCTCAATCAGACCACGTACAATAGCCTCATTCCCGAGTAAAAAATATCTTCCAGAATCATTTAAAAGAACATCATAGAGACTCATTTTTCTTACACCTTTATCAGGGATTTTGACCATTTTTCCTTCTCAATCAAAATCCTCCAGCTCTCATCCACCTCTTTCTGTATTTCATTTATCTCATCCTCAGTTAGATGCCTGAACCTGCCCTGAAGGGAGAAGTATTCCTTCACACTCACTTCCTTCTTGGGCATATATGTGATATTATATATACCATTCTCCACCTCATATAGTGGGAATACCTTAGAATCCACTGCAAGCCTTGCCACTTCTACGCTCTTATTTGGTGAGACAAGCCAACCGGTGGGACATGTTGAAAATACGTGATAGAATTTAGGGCCCTTGATTTTCTTTCCCTTTTCAAGTTTTTTTATGAAATCTTCAGGGAATGCTATGGAAGCAGTTGCTGTGTATGGGATACCATGTGCAGCCATTATCTCAACCATATTCTTCTTCTTTTCCTTCTTCCAGTCCCTTACCTTCCCCACCTGTGTGGTTGTTGTCCAGGCACCTTTCGGTGTTGATGATGATCTCTGTATACCGGTGTTCATATAGGCCTCATTATCGTACATGATGTAAAATATATCCTCACCCCTCTCAACAGCTCCACTCAGAGACTGTATACCAATGTCTGCTGTGCCTCCGTCACCGGCAAAACCCACAACATTCACATCCTCAATTCCCTTTGCTGATAATGCCTGCCTTATACCTGAAACTGCAGCACCTGTCACCTCAAAGGCGGTGTATAGGAGCGGTACTTCCAGGGTCCTTGATGGATATACGCCAGGTATAACGGCCCAGCAACAGGCGGGTATGGTAATTATTGTATTTTTACCTAGTGCCTTTAATGTATATCTCATGGCAAGTGTAGCACCGCACCCAAGGCAGGCTGTATGACCTGGTAGCATGTATTCCTCCTCTGGTATTGTTAAATTTTTCATCCCTACCACCTTTTATCCCCAATAAGACCTACCCATTCATAATCTCTGTCGATACCCTCATTACCAATCCTTATGATGTCCATGAATATTTTCTCTAGTAATCCAGTGGTGATATCCCTGCCACCAAGACCACCTATGTATCCCTTCACAGGTGTAGAAAGACCGTAAAGTGTGCTCCTTACCTCTGTGAAGAGTGCACCTCCATATCCGAATGTATAACTTCTATCAAATACGCCCACGGATTTCCTGTTTTTCAGAATATACCTCAGTCTCTTATATGGGAATGGCCTGAAGGATCTTATGCGAACTAGTCCCACATTTTTCCCCTCATTCCTGAGTTTATCTACAACATCCTTTGCTGTCGAGGCAACGCTACCCATTATAACAAGAACATTCTCTGCACCGTCCAATCTATATTCTTCTACCGTTCCACCATAGGATCTACCGAAGTTTTCTTTGTAGAGCATATCCACCTCGTCTATGATATTCATCGCATTCTCCATGGCCTCCTGTCCCTTGAATTTGTATTCCATGAATGGTCCCTCTGGCATTACCAGTGATCCAAAGCCCATGGGTACTGCCGGATCAAGCTTGTACCTTGGATCGTATTCTGGTAAAAACATATCCACCTTTTCCTGTTCAGGTATCTCCACCGGTTCCATGGTATGAGAAAGTATAAATGCATCCTCAATAACCATTATGGGAAGAAGTACATTCTCATTCTCTGCTATCCTGTAAGCCATAATTATGCTATCTAGAACTTCCTGGTTGTTCTCTGTATAAATCTGTATCCAGCCAGTATCCCTCTGGGAGATTGTATCCTGTTGATCACTCCATATGGACCAGGGTGGGCCAAGGGCCCTGTTAACAACGCTCATAACTATGGGTAATCTGGCACCGGATGCCCAGTGCAGCATCTCATGCATGAGTGCAAGGCCCTGGGAGGATGTGGCTGTGAAAGTTCTTACACCTGTATTCTCTGCCGCAATGCAGGCGGCCATGGCAGAATGTTCACTCTCTACCCTTATATACCTTCCCTCAAACTCACCATTTGCTATAAATTCTGCAATTTTTTCAACGATTGTTGTCTGTGGAGTTATAGGATATGCAGCAACCACCTTGACCCTGGCCAATTTTGCTCCCCATGCAGATGCATAATTCCCCGTTAACATTTTCATCATGAATATCATCCCTCCAGCTTCTCTTCGAAAACCATGTCAATGCATTTCACAGGGCATTCATTTGCACATATACCGCAGCCCTTGCAATAATCATAATCTATCTCAGGCGCGTCAAGTTTTGCAATTGCAGCATTCTTTGCCTGATATTTTTCAGCGCTCACAATTTTTATGGCAGGTTCTGGGCAGAATTTCCAGCATATCATGCATCTAATGCACTTATCATATAATATAACGGGCCTGAATGTTCTCCAGCCTCCAGTTTTATTGCTGGTGCTAGGTACGGTGGCTATGGGCGTAGGAAATTCATTCATTTTTTCATCACCTTCACACTTTTATAGGCTTCTTCAGCCGATGCTACATTTTCATCAACCATCCTTGAAACCACCTCAGCAATCGCCTTCTTTATTGAATTCAATGAAACAACACCACTTGCAGCAGCATATGCTCCAAGGATTGATGTGTTTACAATGGGCGCTGAGTGCGATCCCAGACTATGCTTTAGGGCTATTTCAGATGCATTAACAGTGGCAATTATCTTTACATCAAATAGGAAATCCTCCGGATTCTTTACAGTGTTTATGAGTATTAAGCCCTCCCTCTTCATACCTGCAGTTACATTCACTGCATTAATGAGGGAATAATCCAAGACCACAACGTGATCGGGGTTGTATATCTGAGTTTTCACCCTTATTGGTTTTGAGTCTATTCTTGTAAATGCAGTTACAGGTGCTCCCCTTCTTTCAACACCGAAATATGGAAATGAAGATACATATTTTCCTTCCATGAATGCTGCCGTGGCTAATATTTCCGAGGCTATAACTGCACCCTGTCCTCCTCTGCCGTGAAACCTAACTTCCAACATCCAACAGCACCAAATCCTAATTGTATCATCATATTAAAAATTTTCCAAAGGAATAAATCTATATAGTAATAAATATCTATTTTAGATAATTAAAAAAAATTTTTATAAAGGGAAAAAATAAAAGAGGTGTGAATGGATCATCTGATGAAACTTATCTTGAGCCTGTAGTAATACCTGGTTTTATATACAAGATATGGAAGGAAAGGTTGAGGGAGAATTACAATTTGGAGATAAGCAATGATATACTTGAGATCCTAATAAAGACATATTATGTAAGGAGTACTTGGAAGTGGCAGAGGGCTTATAAGGGAATCGTTAATCTGCTTGTTGAAAAGGGTTATTCGGTTAAGGATTCAAAGTTGATTGCAAAAAGAATTATAAAAATCTTTGACGGTAGTGTTCAAAGGTAAATGAAATGGATAGGAGAGAACTTGAGAAGATAATAAGCTCTTTGAAAAAGCTTGATAGAAAGAAGGTTCTTTTGGAACAGTATGAAACAGCACCTGAGTTAGTAGCAGACATTGTATTCATTGCAATTAATGATATAAAGGATAAGATTGTTGCAGACCTAGGGTGCGGTAATGGTGCATTCGCACTAGCATCATATCTTGTTGGCGCAAGAGAGGTCCACTGTGTTGAAATTGATAGGGATGCCATAGAGGTGGCATTGAAGAATTTCGGCGGTAGAGATATTAAGATACACAACATGAATGTTAAAGATTTCAACACCAGGGTAGACACGGTTATTATGAATCCACCCTTTGGATACCAGATTCCTGGTGCGGACAGGATTTTCATTGAAAAGGCACTTGAAATTTCTGATATTATTTATACCATACATCATAAAGGAGCATTGCCCTACATAAGAAAAATACTAGATGAAAGGGGAGAGATAGAATTTGAAAAAGATTATAAATTAAATATACCTTATGGATATAGTTTCCACAAGAGTGAAAGTAGAAATATTGATGTGAAGATGATTAAAATAAGGGTGAAGAGATATGGATAGGATAGCGGTTCCGGGGGAATTTCTTGGTACCATAGAGGAATATGTACCAGGGCACAATGTTATTGAAATTGATGGTAAGATATTCTCCAGCGTAATGGGGAAAGTGGAGATAAATGAGAAACATATGATGATAAATGTCAAGCCCATCCAGGAACTTCCAATCCTTAAGGTAGGTGAAATCGTATACGGTGTGGTACAGGAATTATACAATGAGTTTGCCCTGGTAACAGTGGTAAGCATCGAGGGTTTTGAGAGGGAGATAGTGGGGGGAAGGCAGGATGGTATAATACATATATCCAAGATATCAGAAAAGTATGTGGATGAAATAGGAAAGATGTTCAGAATAGGTGACATAGTGAGGGCAAAGGTGATAAAGGCAAAGCCCTCTCTACAGCTTACCACAGCCGAACCCCATCTTGGAGTTGTCAAGGCATTATGTATGAAATGCAGGAGCCCCCTTAAGAGGGAGAATAATATACTTTACTGTGAAAGGTGCGGAAGGAAGGAGACAAGAAAGATAGCAGTTGATTACGGAAACATTAAAATAAAGGTAAAAATTAAACCATAATTAGAGGAGAATTTATGAAGAAGGAAAATGAAATTGAAAGATTGAATAGCGAGGTAAAGAAGCTAAGGAAAGAGGTAGATGAATTGAAGTCCCTAATGCGTGAACTTGTCCAGGTTGTTTTCAACGATGATGAGGATGATCTGGATGAGAAGGGGCCATTTCCAAACAATTGAGGTGATTTTATGGCAATGCCAATTAAGGTAATTGAAGAATTTATGAACAAAAGAATCTCTATGCTAATGAAGGATAGCAGGATCCTTGAAGGTACACTCATAGGATTTGATGAGTATATGAATCTTATAATTGATGATACTGAAGAGAAGATGAATGATTCCGTGAGGAAATTGGGTGTTGTTATAGTAAGGGGTAATAATATTCTAAGGATTGCCTCGAAGTAAATATGGTAAAATGCACTCAATGTGGTGGAGATATCGATGAAATTACCCTAGTATGCAAAAAATGTGGGAAAAAATATACAAGGGAAGAATATAATAGTCTTCTATCAGATTTTATCCTCTCATCATTGAAGGAGGAGAACATTGATAAAAATTATGAAAATGTTTCAAACAAGCTTGATAGTATAGAAAGATGGCTCAGGGATGAAACAAAGAAGATGGAGGACATTGGAAACAATTTAACAAAAACTGATGATGAAGAACTAATCGCACTCAGGGAAGAATTTTTAGAGAAAAAGAGGGAGCTTGAGGAAAAGGGTGAAGAGTTAAGGAAGACATTGGAGGACGTGAAGTTACTCAGGGAGAATATTAAGCTAACTTTCAAGAATATACTAAATAAGTTAAATTTTATAAGGGATTTAAGGGAAAGGCAGGATGTATTTTCTCTGCTTATAGATTATTCTGAGAGGATAAATGAACTTGAAAATAAAATAACAGAGATAAGGATTGAAAAGGAAAGATATGAAAATCTGATAAAAGATATAATGGATATAATGAATATAAAAGAACCTGAAAAAATTAAGGAGAACATAATATCAATAATGATGGAGAATAGCGACCTAAAGATAGAGCTGGAGAATCTGCAAAATAGAATACAGATGCAGAAGGAACTTTGGGAGGATTGGGTCTCATCACAATCACCCGAAGTAAGAAATCTTGCGGAAAGGGAATTGAAATTAAAGGAGCAGGAACTTCTTATAGAAAAACAGCTGAAGGAAATGGGGGAAAAGGAGAAATTTACAAAGGTTCAGGAAAAGCCTTTTGATATGAATAAATTGAGGAGCCTTGAAGAGGAGAATTCATTCCTAAAATCGGAGCTTGAAAGATTAAATAAGCTTGTAAAGACTGTAGCATCAGGTAACACCGAAATACTCAAAAAAACTGAGGAACTTTCAAATATTGAAAAGCTTAAGATGGAGAATCAGAACCTGAGGGGACAGATTGAGATAATGGAAAAGGAGATAAAGGACCTGAAAGAAAAATTGAAGTTCAAGGATGAAGAGTATTCAAGGAGGGAACAGGACCTTCAGTTCAGGGAGAAGAAGGTTGAACAGATGATGCGTGAGCTTGAAGCTCAGAGGATTGAGATAGAGGAGCTTAAAAAACTTGAGAAGGAGCATAAGATTGAGGATCTTGAGGAACTTATAAAGAGGAAGGAGGAGCAGCTTAGGGAGAAGGAGAAGTATTTGAGGGAGAAAGAGAAAGAGATAGAGGCCAAGACAAAGGGTCTCATAGAAAAAGAGATATCCATGGCACAGGAGGAGATCATCTCAGAAATTAAGGAGGAAAAGGTAAGAACAGGTACAAGGAGACTTGATGACCTCCTTTATGGTGGTTTTCCCATGGGTTCAAACATAATAGTTTACGGGCCTGCATACACTGGAAAAGAGGTTTTAATATATTCATTCCTTGCAGAGGGTGTTAAAAAGGGAATTCCTGCCATAGTAATCCTCATAGATAAGACCATTGAGATATTTGAAGAAGATATAAAGTACGTTCTTCCAACATGGGATACATATGTGGAAAACGGTCTTGTGAAATACATAGATGCATATTCAAAGACCATAGGAGAAAAATGTGAGAGGGAAAATGTGGTTTGTATTGAATCACAGACAGACATAAATGCCATTGTTAATGCTGTGGAGGATATAGCATCGAACCTAAAAAAGAGTTACAAGTATTATAGGCTTGCATTATTTTCACTATCAACCATACTCACATTCCTGGATGCTCAGACCGTTGTGAGGTTTCTCCAACCATTCACAACGAAAAGGAAAAAGGATAAGGCAGTTTCACTTTATCTTCTTGAAAAGGGGATCCATGAGGAAAATACAATACAGCTTGTTTCACATCTTATGGATGGTACCATAGAATTTAAGACCGAGATGGGTAAGATATACCTGCAGGTGAAAGGAATCACAGAGGTGCAGAGCAGATCTTGGATAGAGATTTCACCATCAAAGAGTGGAATAATAATGGGATCGTTTACACTTGGTCACATAAGATGATTAAGGTATTCTACTTCAGGAACAGAAACGAATTGAAGGATTTCATTGAAAAACTTAGGAAAAGATTTCTTGAGGGTGAAGGTGAATTCATATACAGATCCTTTGAAAACAGACTGCTACTATTTTATGAAGGTGACGTGGAGGGAGGAAAAGAGGCTTATATATTCAATTCATTTGAAGAGATACCTGAAATTATAAAAAAGCTAGAATTTAAATCATTTGCTGTAAGATCAAGAAGGATGAATTCCAATCAGGATAACAGGGTTTTAGGTGAAATTATAAAGGAGAGGCTGAATAAGAATGTTGACCTTGAAAATCCAGACATTACCCTGGTTGTGGATGAGATCGGAGGGATCAAATTTTTCTTTATAAAATAAAAAAATGTTTTTATATATGAAATAATTAAACAATCGCATAGAACAAAAAGAGCATCAATTGAATCAGATTAAGTGCAAATGAAAAATTGTTCTGAAAATACTCAATATTGAATTGAAATATTAGGTAAACGTCATATGGAGCCGTGGTAGCTCAGCTGGGAGAGCGCCAGACTGAAGATCTGGAGGCCGCCGGTTCAATCCCGGCCCACGGCATCTCGATTAAAAATTTTATACCACAATACAATAAACATCCATGAAGATTTGGTATGGTGAAAACCAGACTCAGGATGTAAGGCTTCTTTTGAGAGCATCTGAAGTCCTTTTTTCAGGTAGATCAAAATATCAGAGGATAGATATAATTGAAAATAAAACATATGGCAGGGTAATGTTCATAGATGGTACTTTCCAGCTCACAGAGAGGGATGAACACATATACCATGAGATGCTGGCTCATATTCCTCTCCTATCAATCCAAAATCCTGAGAATATACTAATTATAGGAGGCGGTGATGGTGGCCTTGCAAGGGAATGCCTTAAGCACAATGTTAAAAAAATAAAGCTTGTGGAAATAGATGAAATGGTTGTGGATCTCTCCAGGAAATATCTACCTTCTTTAAGTTCATCATTCAATGATAGGAGGCTTGATTTAATAATAGATGATGGTGCAAGGTTTGTAAAAGAAACGGATGAAAAATTCGATGCAGTTCTAGTGGATTCCACAGACCCGGTAGGGCCTGCCAGCGCACTTTTCACTGAGGAATTTTACAGTGACGTAAAAAAGATCCTCAAGGAGAATGGGATAATAGGGTCTCAAACAGGTTCCCCATTTCTTTATCCTGATCATCTAAAGAATGCATATTTTAATCTAAAAAAAGTTTTCAAATACATAGAGGTCTATGTGGCAACGGTCCCCACATATCCGTCTGCAATATGGAGTTTCACATTTGCGTCCGATAGTTATATTAGAAGGATCAGGGATCCAAACTTCAAGACATACTATTATAATGCAAAAATCCATGATTCAAGGGCTTTACCCCAGTTTGTGATGGAAATGCTGAATGCTCAGTGAACCTTCCATTCCCTCTTTTTCTCCTCTAGCATTTCCTCATGCTTTGGTCCAAGTTTATAGGATATGATCTCTAGCTCCTTCAAATTTTTAAGGAATTTCGATTTGCTATCTGAATTTATGTACTCCTTGAATTTCCTCAGTTTTTTAATTGTATCATAAAAATAATATAAACCTATGAGGAAAGAGGCTATAGATAGAACAAATATCCAGTATATCCAGTCTCCAGTGAAGCTGTGAAATTCCTTAACATAGGAAGGTGGGGAGCTGGAGAATATTGAAAGTGTTGAAATGACTAGCATTATAAAACCCACTACCATTATTATAAAAGATATGTAAATGATAAATTCCCTCCACATCCTCCATTTCATTGTTTAGCTTGATATCCAATAACTATTTTATACTTTCCATAGAATTTTTAAGGAATTCCATGAATTTTTCCAGGGCTTTTCTCCTGTGGGATATTGAATTCTTTTCCACCAGGGACATCTCTGCAAGGGTTCTTTCTCCATTTTCCGGGATAAATATGGGATCATAACCGAATCCATTTGAACCCCTGATGGAATCTGAGATATATCCATTCAGGATGCCTTCAAAGTAATGGAAATTCTTTCCATCATAGTATCCTATTATGGATATGAATCTAGATCTTCTATCAACTTTACCCTCCATGAGTTTTAGTATTCCAGGATTTCCAATCTTCTCCTGAACATATGAAGAATATGGGCCAGGGAATCCATTCAATGAATCTATAAAGAGGCCCGTGTCTTCAAGGAAAAATGGTCTGTTCAATATTTTGCTTACAGCCTTCAGGGAAAATTCCACAATCTCATTCAAGTTTTCAGATTGAAGCTCCGGATATTCATAATTGAACCACTCCAGCTCAATACCCTTCCTTGAAAATATCTCTTCATATTCCATATATTTATGCTGATTGTGTGTTACTATTATCATGAGTATCTCCTCCTACCTTCAATCTCCCTCATCCTTTCAACATTAACCATGCCTTCAGGATAGTGCTTCAAATAACTTTCAAGGATAATTTCAAAATCATCCATATGTTCTGGATGTGCACTTAGGAATGATTCCTTTAGAAGATGTAAATCTGTTCCAAGTTCCTCCACCTTTGAGTTCATCTCCCCCATGGATGGATCAATGAAATATATGTCCCTTCCATCGTATATTATATTGCTTGTGGTCAAATCACCGTGTGAAATAAGTTTAGAGTGCATCATTGCAATGTATCTTCCAATCTTTTCATCAATTATTTTTCTCTCGTTATCAGTCAATAGATCGAATATATCCCTCAGATTTCTGCCATCAATCCTTGTCATTTCAATTGTATGCCTTGAAACATCTATATCGAGTATATAGGGCGCCTTTATGCCAATCACCTTCAATGTATTCAGAATTCTTGCCTCCCTTCTTGTCCTTTCCCTTCTCAGATAATCGTCAATATCGTCTATCCTGTATCCCTTCTTTATCCTCTCCTTCCTTATAGTATCAAAGCCAATGTAGTTAGACCTTGTTATCCTTGCTTCAGCACCTGGGTGCTCAGGGTAGTCTCTATAATGCTTTTTCTCCAAAACCCAGGGAGCATCAATTGAATCGGCCCTGAACTTCTGATCTACATAGGTATCCTCTATCTCCATTCTAATACCATTATTGTACATCAACAGGCCTAGGTAGGCGATCATGACACCATTGTCAACACATAAATCAGGGGGAGGTACATGAAGTGTGGCGCCCCTCTCATCAGCCATTTCTTTCATCATTTCCCTCAATCTTCCATTTCTTGCCACGCCTCCCGTCAATAATACCTCATCCTTATGGAGATGTGCCAGTGCCCTTTCTGTTACTTCCGTCATCATGGAAAAAACGGTCTCCTGAAGAGAATAAGATAGATCCTCAGTGGAGGCTCCCTTCTTTAGATAGGATTTAAGAGCGGTTAGTATACCTGAGAATGATACATCCATACCCTTTATTGAGTATGGCAATCTGTAGAATCTAGACCCATTCCTTGCAATTTTTTCAATCCTTGGACCACCGGGGAATTTTATACCAATCTCCCTTGCGAATTTATCAAGTAGATTGCCAATCCCTATGTCAAGCGTTTCACCAAAAACCCTGTACCTGCCATTAGAATAGGATATTATCTGTGTATTTCCTCCAGAGACATAGGTCATCACAGGATCCTCAGCCCCAGCTGTTAGCCTTCCTATTTCAAGGTGGGCTATGCTATGGTTAACACCAATTATTGGTATATTCAATTTTAGAGAAAGGGCTCTGGCTGCTGTGGCAACGGTCCTCAGCGAGGGTCCTAGACCAGGGCCCTTTGAAAATGAAATTAGGTCCAGATCCCTCAACTCAATGCCCGCCTCAGATAAGGCCTTCTTAAGCACAGGAATAAAAACATTTGAATGGTGTATTGCAGCTTCTCTGGGATGAATGCCACCCTCCTCCGGAATGAACATATCCATTACATTAGCAAGGATCTTTTCATCATCCATTATACCAATACCCAGGGTGTGGGCAGTACCCTCAATCCCCAGTACAATCATTGAACCCTCCTCCTTTTACCGTTTATCTTTCTATCCAGTGACTCCTCATAGAATGTGAACAGCTCCTCAATCCCCTTTATCTCAAGCAGTGAGAATATTAATTCCCTGTATGCAATATCAACCTTTACGCCCCTGGATTCAAGTAGACCCTTCACAGATTTTGTTAGGTATCTACCCCTCCTGTCATTGTCAAAAAGTATTATCACCTCACTGTACATCCTAGAAATACGGTCTGAAAATTCATTTAATGTCTCTCCCCTGTTGTAAATTATTATAACTCCATTTAAACCTATCAACCTAAGTGACCTCTCATCCCTTATTCCCTCAACTATCACAGGTACATATTCATTCTTCTCTATGAGGGAATCTACCAATGAAAGAAACCTATCATCGTTCATGATCTTTCGCCTTTTCCATAATAAGGAGCATTCTTTCACTTTTTTCTGGATAGAATTTTCCACCTGAATATCCACCGTAGACCCTCCTAATCCTCAATCCAGCTTCCCTGGCAATATCACGCATCTCCTGATAATTCACTGGAAAAAGCTGGAGATCGGCTGTTTCCCTTCTATACCCACCCATTTCAAATATATCATATATGTATTTTATATGAAGTATCTTCATGTCATCTGAAAAATAAGGGACAAAATATCTGTATATCTCTAGTCCACCTTTCACCTTGTAATCACCAAGATAGACAATCCCCTCTTCAAGTTCCGGTGGCATGATGGCATCCAGAAATATTATTCCACTCTCCTTAATATGCCTTGATGCATTCTTTAGGACCCTGATCTTTTCACCCCTGTCAAAGAGTAGAATTGAGTTTAAACCTATGATTATATTATCAAATTTTCTATCTATTGAAAAATCCCTTGCATCCCCCCTTATGGCTACAACATCCTTATCCTTTGAGTTCATCATGGATAGCATCCTTTCATCAATGTCCAGACCATACCTTATCTTCATATTTTTGAATGATGAAATTATTCTGCCTGTGCCGCACATGATTTCCAGGACTGAATCACCTATCAACCTACTCCTGTAGAATTCAACATCATCTATAATATTCCCGTACAAAATATCGTAATATTTCCATTCTATATCATATATGGAATTCCTGTACATTTTAAAGCTTGTATCCTATCCTCCTTAAAAATTCTTTTCTTTCCTTTTTATCCTGGTCGTTCTCCACGCCCAGAGGTTTGAAACCATCCATAACCCCCAGAACAGCCCTCATATCATCCTCCTCATAGATTACTACCCTCAGGGGGTTTGCCGAAGCAGCGAAGATTGTTAGGACCTCCTGCAGATCCTTTATTGCATTCAGGACATTTATTGGATAAAAATTCTTTAAAAGTATAATAAAGAAATGGCCTGCACCAACATTTTCAGCATTCTTTATGGCATACCTAATCAGTAACTCATCGTTACCCTCATACCTAATCAACCTCTTTCCTGATGCCTCGCAGAATGCTAGCCCAAATTTTCCATTTGGAACAGAGGTAACCAACGCTTCATAGAGATCCTCCACACTTTTTATAAAGTGTGATTGCCCCAATATCACATTTATATCCTCTTCAGGTTTTTCTATCTCCACCGATTTTATGTTCATAATTCAAGATTACTCTAATTTTATTTAAAAATTTCTCTATTTTTATGGGGGTGTATTGTGGTGCATACACATTCCAGAGGAAATGAAAGGATTCCTTTAAATAATAGTAAACATTTTTATTTCTGTGGATGAAGGGACTCTCGTAGGTCTTAGAAACTCCAGGACTTTTATAGTAAAGGTAAGTGGTAAAAAGGAGTGGGTACCTGGTCTGGGTGTTATTGATACCAGAAGGCTCATAGGGCATAATTTTGGTGAAAAGATCACAATATTTGATCAGGATTTTTTAATTGTTAAACCTGTTTTAGAAGACATAATCTCAAACATGGAAAAGATAACTCAGACAGTTTCATTGAAGGATATGGGTATGATGATTCTCAGATCTGGAATAAGGCAAGGGTCAAATGTTGCAGAGGTGGGGGTAGGATCGGGTTTCCTTTCTGTGGGTATCCTTTATTATATAATCCCTGGTGTTCTATACGGTTACGACATATCTTCAAGGAATCTGGATCATGTAAAGAATGTTCTAGATTGGCTAGGCTGGAAAGAACATTTCATACCCGTCAGGATAGAGGATAAACTTGAATTCATAGAAGGAAACATGGATGCAATATTCCTTGATATACCGGATCCCTCACCCATACTTGAAAATTCCTATGCTTCCCTAAGGGAGAATGGAAGAATTATAGCCTACCTGCCAAACATTACACAGGTGCATAATTTCTTTAATAATTCAAGGAGGATAGGAATTAAGAGAATAAGAATTTATGAAGTAATAGAGAGGGAATGGATAGCGGGTGATATTGAATTGAGGCCTGAGAATACAGGTTTACTTCACACAGCATTCCTGGTCATAGGTGAGAAATA
>PNIT01000133.1 GCA_002878135.1 Candidatus Aciduliprofundum sp. | reverse complement strand
TATTAATTAAGTGGATAAATTAGATATGTCTATATCATTTTATATCCCTCAATAAAATGTTTAAATATAAATATCCATGAGGATATGATGCATCTTAACAGGGAAGAGGAAAAGATACTTAATGGTGAGATGGGTGAGGCCAAGAGGAAGGCAATGGAAATCATTGTAAAACTTGGTGATTTTTTTGGTGCGGAAAGAACAATAGAAATAGATAATGCTCACATATCAGGTATATCCTATAAAAACATAGGGGATCCTGGAATAGACTTTTTAAAAAAATTCTCAGAGGAAAGGGTGATGGTAAAAACCACAATAAATCCCATTGGTTTTGATCTTGATTTTCCCGAATTTTTTTCAACAGACAACAGCTTCATAAGTAAACAGATGGAGATAGTGAACATATTTAAAAAAATGGGTGTTTCACCATCCCTTACCTGCACACCATACTATATTGATGAAATCAGGGGAAAACAGCATATTGCCTGGGCAGAATCATCTGCCATAGTTTATGCCAACTCAATCATAGGTGCCATGACAAACAGGGAGAGTGGTATATCGGCCCTTGCATCCGCCATCACAGGAAAATCTGCCTATTACGGTTTACATCTGAAGGAGGGTAGAATGGCTACCCACAGGGTAATACTCGATTTTAAACCCTCCCACTTTGAACATTCAGTCATAGGACTATACATTGGATTAAATATAAAGAATGGTATTCCATACATAAAGGGTGTTTCTGGTAATCTGGATGCCCTGAAATCACTTGGCGCTTCAATGAATTCAACAGGAAGTATTCCAATGTTCCATGCAGAGGGCATTACACCAGAATGGAGGGAGGCAGGGGAAGGTGGAGAGATTATTCACATAGGAAGGGAGGATATACATGCTTTGAGGGAAAGTTACAGCATAGATACTGATCCGGATGCTGTCATGATAGGCTGCCCTCATCTCTCTGTGGATGAGCTCCTTGCAATAGCGGAATACTTAAAAAATAGGAGGGTAAAGGATAAAAAGAGGTTATTGCTGTTCACATCAAGGCATATAAGGAATAAAATTCCATCCGTTATCTCGGAGATAGAAAAAAGGGGTGCAAAAGTTTTCTCTGATACGTGTATGGTGGTTTCACCCTTATCATCCGACTATGTGAGTGTTGGTCTTTCCTCAGGAAAGGCTACATTCTACCTGGGTAGGGAAAAGATAAAGGTTGTTTTTGCAGATATGGAAACACTTATGGGGATGGTGACCTATGAAGATTAAGGGGAAGGTGATCTATCCCGGTGATGTTGAGGGTAAGGTAATAAAATACAACGGTAATTTTTCATTCCTGGGCGGTGTTGATCCTAAAACAGGTAAGATCAATGAGGATGGGAGATATATTGGAGGTAGTATTTTCGTATTCGATTCAAGTTCAGGTAGCACTGTGGGTTCATACATCATATACGGCCTCAGGTATTATGGGCATTCCCCTCTGGCCATAATCTGCAGAAAGGCTGATGAAACACTTGTGACAGGAGTTTCAATGGCAGAGATACCCACGATAAGCGATGTTGATACGGATATTTTTATTGACAATGATCATATTAAAATAAATAAGGATGTTATAGATCTTCAAGTTGAGGAGGTGGAGGTGGTAACATCAATACTCTACCACCAGGGTGAAATACTCATACTCAAGAGGAGTGATCGTGTTTCCACATACAAGGGTAAATGGGCAGGTGTTTCAGGCTATAAGGAGGACCTAGAGCCGGAGGCAGCTGCCAGGAGGGAAATAGAGGAGGAGACAGGAATAAAAAATCCTGAACTAATAAGAAAAGGTGGTTTCATGTATATAAGGGATGGAAGGAGACTCTGGAAGATACACCTCTTTCTCTGGAAGGTGGAGGAGAAAGACATAAAAATAGACTGGGAGCATACAGAATATAGATGGATAGAACCAGAAAAAATTAAAAATTTTGATACTGTCCCCGGACTTGGAAAAGCTATAGAAAAGCTTCTTAATTCATAGCTTCTGAATGGTTATTGAGCCTGTAGGGCAGTTATTTACACACTCGGTGCATCCATCTATGCACGCCTCAGGATGTACCACCTTACTAACATTTTCTATTGCAAATACTACAGGATTTGCTGGACAGACAGATGCACAAATTCCGCATGCGATGCATGTACCCTCATCAACTACTGGTTTCTGTGGCATTTAAATCACCTTAAATCCTATATTGAAAAATTTCATATAAAGGTTTTGTTAATAAAAAAACTAAATGCTCCATCTAAAGGTAGAGAAGGAAAATGCTGAGAAAATAAGATTTAAACTAATGGAAAATAGATGGCTTCATCCAGATTTTGAAATATTCTCAGATGGAAGGTACGTATATTTCCCCCTAAAGGAAGGTTATGAATCAGGTGAAAATATTGTGGATATTAAGGGGATGTTCAGGAAAAAGAAAAAGAATCCCTATGATAAAATTTTAGAGATACTGCATATGGATGATAATCTAAAGAATAAAGTACCTCACCACTGGGAAAAATATGGTGATGTGGTACTGATTCAGCTACCAGAGATCCTTTACAGCTATAGAAAGGATATAGGGAGGGCTTTTGCAGAGGTTCTAAAGGCTAAGTCTGTCTTACTTTACAAGGGTGTGGAAGGTGAGTTTAGGAAACCACTAGTTGAATTTATATTCGGCAATGATGCTGTCACCACACATACTGAGAATGGTATATTTTACAGGTTCGATGCATCAAGGATTATGTTTTCATCCGGTAATGTTGATGAGAGGATAAGAATGTCGAGGATAGATGCAGTGGGTGAAAGGGTTGTTGATATGTTTGCTGGAATAGGATACTTTTCAATACCCATCTCCAAATATTGTTTTCCAGAAAGGGTAATAGCCATAGAGAAGAATGAGGAGGCTTATAAATATCTTGTGGAAAATATAAAATTAAATGGTGTTTCAGTGGATCCAATACTTTCTGATAACAGGGATGTAAACATAAGGGACTATGCGGACAGGGTTATTATGGGTTATATACATTCTGAGGAGTTCATACCCTTTGCAGTCAGAATGCTAAAACAGAGAGGCATAATACATTACCACGATACTTGGAGAAAGGAACAGGTCAAAGATAGGTATGAGACCATCAATTCTCTTTTTGGTGATTTTAACTATAGTGTTTTAAGGTTTCATATAGTGAAGAATTATGCCCCCAATATATTACACGTTTCCATTGATCTCTTAATTCGAAAAGTTTAAGCATATTCTAAGGATACAAGTTTCAATGGAAAGGCAGCCACAGAAAAGGAGAAAACTTGACATGTCAAGAAATACGGAATTCAGATACCTTCTAAAGGAGCTACTTTCCCAGCTTCCGGAGAATATGAGGGGAGCAGTATTTGGTGCCATATATTCCAAGGCAAGTAAGAAGGATATTAGGGAGGCAAGGGATTACATACTGAAGATGAAGAATGAGGGTATAATTGATGATGAGCTTGCAAGGAGATTGATAGACCTAATTTTTAACTACAGTAAATATTACTAATGGAGTAATGTGAATAGATTGTGGTTTCCCTTCACATCAAAAAGACCCATCCTTGCACCTGCATCAAGCCATCCATGGGCATAATTGATTGCTCCAAAGGCATTTACATAATCCCCCTTTTCATAAAAATATTCCGCATCCCTGAAATAATTCTTCGCCATACTTAGAAAGTCCTCAGCAATATCCCTGAGATGGGTGTCCTCTGGGACTGATATCTCTAACTCCTTCAGGGCGCTTGATGTTACCTCAAAATATTTTTTCAGCCTTTCCTCTGTGATTTCCCTCATGTTATCCTTACACTCTCCCCACCGTGAACTGTTTCCCTTGGCCTTATCTCAACAAAGAGGGGGAATGAGATGTTTGCCCCGGTGACAAGTGCAACCCCTACTGGAAGTCTCTGAATCTCCTCCAGGGAAGATTTTGTAAGTCCCTCCACCGATTCACCTATTGTCTTAAGGTCGTTTGGGTTTGTTACCTTTAGAATTATCTGTGTATTGCACTGGCTTAAAACATTCTTATCAACCTTTGCAGGCCTTTGACTTATGATGCATAGCCCGAGCCCAAATTTCCTTCCCTCGGATGCTATTGTTCTCAGAATTCTTGATGAAAGTGCCTTACCCTGCTGGGGTATGAAGTTGTGAGCCTCCTCTATGATAAGCATCATGGGTGGTATGGAATCCCTCTTTCTAAGTTCAAAGAGTGCATATGAAAGTCTCTGCACCACCATCTCCTGTATGTCAGGTGATACACCCTTCATATTTATTATGGATACCTTGCCCTTCTGAACTATCTCATCTATCCTTGTGCCAGTATCTGCAAAGATCCCCACCTCATCCAGGGAAAGAAGTGCATTTATGAGAGCAGAAACTGTTGCAGAATCCTCTGATCTTTCGAGCTGTGCAATAAGGTCCTTGATGCTATATTTCCCCTTGGTGGATTTTAATATGTCTATGGCCTTTCTAAGGGGTACCAGATATGGTCTGTAATCTGTCAGGCCAACAAGATTAAGTATCTCCCTGGGTGTTAACTGTGAGAGTGTAAACTTAATTGACTTAGCACCAGGATTTGATTTTACATCGGGTGAAAATTCTACAATTTTATCTGGATAACCCCTGGGAACTACGGAGAATTTTTCCATCTGTTTATTGAACTGGGCAGGGTATTTTAGTGAGGTATATTCACCATGCGGATCAATCACCACCGTAGTAACACCATTTTTTATGAATTCTTCTATTAGAACACCTGTAAGGTAACTCTTTCCTCCACCCGTTTTTGCAAGTATACTAACATGTTTCTGAACAAGGTAATTTATGTCAAGATATATGGGAATGCTGTGGTTGTATAAAAGTCCAATGTATGCACCGTTTGTCTTTGAGGATATTATCCCTATTACATCCTTTATAAGGGAATCCTTGGCCCTGTATACAGGTTCCCCTGCCTTGAAAGGGGTTTTGGGTGTCTGCAGAACACCCTTTGAATCCCTGTAGCCCACTATGTTTACTGTACCTATAAGCACCTCCTGTATCTGAACATTTTCACCTGCATTTAAGAGAAGTGCCTTTTCAACAGAGAGGTCCGTCTTTCTCTCAATTTTTTCTAATCTTCCAAGTATCCAGCCTGAGGTTTGGTGGAATACCTGGACAAATTCACCCTCCTCCACTATCCCTGTTATAGTTACCTGTATCTCCCTGGAGCTTACATCCCCGAATACTATACCTATTTTTTCCATCTCTTCCATGTTTTATGTTTATGCATTCTTCTTATAATATATTTTACCCTCATATCAGAATATTATGTATAGATAGACAAAAAACATAAAAAGACCAAGGAGGAATGTTAATACATGCATCTTTCTCCTGATGGAAGAGATAAGATAAACGAATGATACTATGGATGTTGATATTATGCTTATTATGGCGCTTTCATTGAGAGCCCAGGGAATTGTAATCAGTGCAATGCCTGGATATATGGAAGAACATAGAATTATCTCACCTATCACAGAATATATTGCAAGTGAATATTTCCCCTTGTAGGCCCATATCATTGAAATCATGGTTTCAGGCAGGGCAGTCGCCACTGGGACTATAACTATTGAGAGTGTAAGTGAGCTTATACCAAGGGAATAGGATATTCCTATTATTGATGAAACCAACATCCTGGAGCCAAAATATAACATTACAAATGATATGATTAATTGTAGTGCAGCTGCAAGATTTATGTTCATAAATGATGAAAGATATGGTTTATCGAATCCCTCTTCAAAACCTTCACCACCCATCCTCTTAATTAAATAAAAGTATACAAAATAAAATATTATAAATATTATACCCATCTCCAGATGATATAGGCTAAGGTACGCGGGTATAAGAAGGGAGGTAAAGAGTATTGAGATGAAGAGATAGGGTAGATATAGGTTTTTCTCAACATCAAATGTAAATCTGAATTCCCCCTTCAAAAGCATGGATATTATTATAACAATGAATATAAAAGAATATGAGACAGTTGATACTATGAATGGTTCACCAAGGACTGTACCTATCGCAACATCATGTCCGCTCTTGCCCCCCACAAAAACAATTGATATTATAAAAACTAATAGTTCAGGGAAGGAACTGAAAACAGGTGTTATTACAGTTCCTGTGAATGATTTTGTAAACTTGAGCCTGGAGGATAGATATTCAATGCTATTGATGAACAATATTGATGCAATGAAAACTATAACGAAGCTTATGAGTAGATCAACAATACCCATTTTGTGCGTATAATACCAATCTTTATAAATAAATTTCCATTCAATAAAAGCATGCTACAGGTATATACTGGAAATGGGAAGGGGAAAACTACAGCGGCTATGGGACTTGCTATGAGGGCAAAGGGGAGAAATAAAAAGGTGGGAATAGTACAGTTTGCAAAACCAGATGAATCCGGTGAATTTAAGGTAGCAAAGGAAATAGGTATTGAGATACATCACTTTGGATATCCTGGGTTCATAATAAAAAATCCCAGGGAAGGGGATTATAGGGAAGCAAAAAGGGCATGGGAGAAGTTCATTGAGATGTCAAAATTAAATTATGATCTCATAGTACTTGATGAACTCAACATAGCCCTGTTTTTCGGTCTCCTTGATCCTAAGGAGGTAATCAATACCCTAAATGAGTTAAAAAACAAAATGGAGATAGTGGTAACTGGTAGATATGCAAGCAGGGAGATGCTTGATATAGCAGACCTTGTTACGGAGATGTGTCAGGTTAAGCACTACTTTGAAAAGGGGTTGGGGGCAAGGGAGGGAATTGAATTCTAGATATTACTGATTATTTTATCCTTGACTATATCGGAGATATCAATAATCTCATCCACAAAATCCCTCACCATCTCCATGTTTGCTGAGCTGTTTAGTAGTATTGCTATCTTTATTTTAAGGTTATATTCCTTTTTAAGTTTATTAATTGTTAGGGCCACCATGAGGTTATAACCATCGTCCGAGGATGAGATATAAACCTTCCTGGCCCTCTTAATACCCACCTTAATCAATGCCTCCGGGTTATCCGCCCTTTCCCTTAAAACTATGTAGCCATCATTTCTAAGGAATGTCGCATTTTCCTGATCCCTCACCAAAAGAACGAATGGGATCTCATTCCTCTTCAACTCCCTTATCAATGAGGATATCAAGGGTGTATACCCGCAGAATATTATGTGATCCCTAAATCCTGTAAATTCAGCAGTTTCCATAAAATTCACCACTTTTTCAATCCTATTCTGTATTATGGGTCCAAAAAATGTTGCAACTGCACCAAAGAATGATGCCACCCCTAGAACAACAAGTGATGATATGAAAAGCCTGCTCATCTCTGTAACTGGTAGTATATCTCCGAATCCTAGGGTGGTCATCACCTCTATTGTATAGTAGATGGCATCATCAATATTCTTTACAGGGGGGCTGAACTGATTTCCAAGTATGAGTGTACCCGTAACACCATATAATACGGTGAACATTATTATTACAAGTGATGCTAGTGTTTCCCTGGGCAGCTTTATCATGGGTGGAAAAACATAATTTTTTCTGTACTTGAATAGTATTACAAGTGAAAATCCATTCAGTACTAAGGCCAGAAATTCAATGGGCAGAATTTTTGGTATTCTGAATATGGAACTTATAAAATAAAAAATTAGAAAGATCACAGTAAAATACCAGCTTGTCCATGTTTTCTTCCTTAAACCTCTGTAAATGAGGAGGAGGAAAATACTGTAAACAACGATTAAAAATGTAAATACATTCCCATACTCATAGCCCGTTTTCTGTATAACTGGGATATAACCAACACGCCAGTTGATCAAAAATATTCCAGTCACTATCTGATAAATTCCAACCGAAACGACCAGGTAGGGAATGTATCTTGTCCAGTTTACCATCCTGATTTAAATATGGTTAACTTATGTAAAATATTTTCTCTGGCGCATCAGAAATACTTATATAGAAGAGATAAAATACCTGTTGAAGGTGAATTGATGCCAAAGAAAAATATTACTAAAAAGGAACTGGAGATCATGCTTGAGGAAGAGAAAAAGAAGGTGGAGGAACTTGAAAGAAAACTGAAGGAGGAGAATGATAGGAGTAGCACATACTGGGATAGGATACTAAGGATGCAGGCAGATTTCGAGAATTACCAGAAGAATATGGAAAAGACAATGAAAGAATTTGAAAGGATGTCCAATGAAAGGATAATAAAGGATCTCCTGGAGGATCTTGAAAATATTGAAAGGGCAATGGAGTATGTAAAAAATAGGGATAATGATCTCTATGTATCCTTAAAATTAATACGCGATCATTTCCTTTCCACGCTGGAAAAGTATGGCCTGGAGATAATTGAAACAGTTGGAAAAAGGTTTGATCCATATCTACATGAGGCTGTTATGGTTGAGGATGGAGATCAGGATAACATTGTGGTGGAAGAATTCTCACGGGGATACAGGCTAAATGGTAAAGTAATAAAACCATCAAGGGTTAAGGTGATAAGGAAGAGGTGATCAAATATGGAGAAGATTATTGGTATTGATCTTGGAACTAGCAATTCAGCTGCTGCAGTTGTAATATCTGGAAAGCCTGTTGTTATACCAAGCGCTGAGGGAACTACACTGGGAGGTAAGGCCTTTCCTAGTTATGTGGCATTCACAAAGGACGGACAGCTCCTGGTGGGTGAGCCAGCCAGGAGACAGGCACTACTGAATCCAGAGGGAACTGTTTACGCAGCAAAGAGGAAGATGGGTACAGACTATAAATACAAAATTTTTGGTAAGGAATATACACCCCAGCAGATCTCTGCATTCATTCTTCAGAAGATAAAGAGGGATGCGGAGGCGTTCCTGGGGGAGAAGATAACAAAGGCTGTCATAACTGTTCCTGCCTATTTCAATGATAACCAGAGACAGGCCACTAAGGATGCAGGTACAATAGCAGGTCTTGAGGTAGTAAGAATTATTAATGAACCAACTGCAGCTTCACTTGCATACGGAATAGACAAATCAGAAAAGGAGCAGAAGATACTTGTTTATGATTTTGGAGGAGGTACACTTGATGTTACAGTGATGGAGTTCGGTAATGGTGTATTTCAGGTGCTTTCAACATCAGGGGATACACAGCTTGGTGGAACGGATATGGATAATGCGCTCATAGATTATATAGCTGAGGAATTTAAAAAACAGGAGGGTATAGATCTAAGGAAAGATAAGAATGCCTACATAAGGCTGAGGGATGCTGCCGAAAAGGCAAAGATAGAGCTTTCAACATCTTTACAGACTGAGATTAATCTGCCCTATATTACCTCCACACCAGAGGGACCCAAGCATCTAGTTATGACAATAACAAGAGCAAAACTTGAGGAACTTGTATCCCCTCTAGTGGAAAGAACTGGTGAATCCATAAAGAGGGCACTTGAGGCGGCAAAACTTTCCAAGGATGACATAGACAGGATAATCCTGGTGGGAGGCCCAACGAGGATGCCAATAGTCCAGAGGTATGTAGAAAATTACTTTGGAAAAAAGATAGAGAGGGGCGTTGATCCGATGGAATGCGTGGCTATAGGTGCTGCCATAGAGGGAGCTGTTCTTGCAGGTGAGATAAAGGATATTGTTCTTCTAGATGTAACACCTTTAACCCTGAGTGTTGAAACTCTTGGTGGAATTGCAACACCCATAATACCCGCAAATACGACAATACCCACAAGAAAATCACAGATATTTACAACGGCTGCAGACTTCCAGACAGTTGTTACTATTCATGTTGTCCAGGGTGAGAGACCACTTGCCAAGGATAATGTTTCACTGGGTATGTTCAATCTAGAGGGAATACCCCCTGCCCCACGTGGTGTTCCACAGATAGAGGTAACATTTGATATTGATGCAAATGGCATATTGAATGTGACCGCAAAGGATCTTGCCACGGGAAAACAGAATAGTATTACTATTACCTCATCCACAAAGTTATCCAAGGAGCAGATAGAGAGGATGAAAAAGGAGGCAGAACAGTTCGCAGAACAGGACAGGAAGAGAAAGGAAGAGATAGAGACACTTAACAATGCAGAAAGCCTTGTCTACAGCTCAGAGAAATTTATAAATGAATACAGGGAGAAATTGCCCAAGGAGGATGTTGAAAAGGCACAGAACGCAATAAACGAACTGAAACAGCTGATATCATCCAAGGATGTTGAAAAGATAAAGGAAAAGATGAAGGATCTGGAGGGTATTGTTCAGAACCTTGGTGCATCCATGTACAAGAATGTGAGCCAGAAGGACAAGGATTTTGTGGATACATCATACAGTGAAAAGAAGGATTGATTGATGAAAAATGGGAATGGATAAGGATTATTATAGCATTCTCGGTGTAAGCAGGAATGCAACAAAGGATGAGATAAAGAGGGCATACAGGGAACTTGCGAAGAAATACCATCCGGATCTTCATCCTGAGAACAGGAAGGAGTATGAGGAAAAGTTCAAGGAGATAAGCGAGGCATATGAGGTTCTGATGGACGATGAAAAGAGGAGGATCTATGACCAGTATGGTGCAGAGGGAGTAAAGTTTGGACCACAGGGATTTGACTGGAGTAATTTTACACATTTCGATGACCTGCAGGATTTATTCAACCAGTTCTTCAAGGACATGGGGTTCGGCTCATTCTTCAGGGAGGAGAGGGATAGAAATCTTTACCTCTCAATGTATATTGACCTCAAGGACGCATATTTTGGTGGTGAGAAGAACGTCACATATGAGAGGGAGATCATCTGCCCTGAGTGCAGGGGAACTGGAGCTAGGGACGGGAAAACAAAAAAATGTCCCACATGCAATGGAACGGGACAGGTGAGGAATGTAAGGAACATGGGTTTCATGCAGTATGTTACTGTCCAGCCCTGCCCAGCCTGCAATGGCAGAGGATACATAATAGAGGAGAAATGCCCGAGGTGCAAGGGCAAGGGAAAGATAAATGTAGAGGAAAACATTGGAGTTAAGATTCCAAAGGGTGTGGAGGATGGTACAAAGCTAAGGGTGAGGGGTAAGGGTAATGGGGGTGATGGTGACCTTATCATTGTTCTGAGGGTAAGGGAGGACAGGAGATATAAAAGGGAGGGTGATGATCTCTACACTGAGGTTAGTATACCCTTCACCAAGGCTGCCCTTGGAACAGAGATTGAGATTGAGCACATATCTGGTGAAAGAATAAACATAAAAATACCGGCAGGCACTCAGCCAGGTGAAATGATAAGATTGAAGGGTAAGGGCATGCCAAGGTTGAATTCGCATGGATACGGTGATCTTCACGTGAAGGTGAATGTAACAATTCCAAAGAACCTTACCAGCAGGCAGAGGGAACTACTTATGCAGCTAGATAATGAACCTGAGAAGAGGGGATTCTTTCACAACAGGTTTATGTAAATCCTCTTATTCATCTTACCTTTGTTCTCATATTTTGTTATCTTTATATTTCCAATCTCTGATGTATTTTTCACATGAGTGCCACCATCCGCCTGCATGTCAAAGCCCTTTATCTCCACTATCCTAAGTTTATCACCTTCAGGAAGTAGATCCTCCCTTATTCTCACCATATCATCCCTGAAATCCTTTCTATCTATGTAGTACCATGTTACCTCAAGTCCTTTTTTTACTATTTCATTTGCCTTCGCCTCTATCTCTGGCAACATCTCCCTTCCTAGATCGTAGTTTATATCCATCCTTGCCCTATCCTCATATATCTGAGAACCAGTTATCCTTGCACCATAATCCTTAAACAATATTCCGCTTAAAACATGTATGGCCGTATGGTGCCTCATATGGGAATATCTCCTATCCCAGTTGATCCTTCCCCTCACATTTTCTTCATCTGAAAAATTCCTATCAAGCTCATGATAAACCATGTCACCTTCCTTAAAAACCCTGATAACACTGTATTCCTCATTTCCATAGATTATCCCCGTATCGTACGGCTGACCACCACCCTCTGGATAGAATGCTGTTTTCTCAAGCAAGATAATATTTCCTTTTTTTTCCAACACCCTGGATTCAAATTCCTTTAGATATGGATCATCGAGATACAGTTTTATTGTTCCCATAATTTTCTTTTAAAAACAAATTTAAATAAAAAGTTTGCTTTCAATCATCCATGAACACTGAAGAGGTAGTTGAAAAGGTAATAAATGGTGTTGTAAACATCAATGTACAGAAGATGGTTATAGATAGATACATGAGGATGGAGGAGATGCATGGTTCTGGCTCTGGCTTTGTAATATGCAAGGATGTTGTTGCAACTAACTACCATGTTGTAAGTGGAACGGAGGATGTTTTTGTCACTACCATAGATGGTAGAAATTTTAAGGGAAGAATATATGATTTTGATAAGACCCTTGATCTTGCATTTGTTAAGGTAGATAACCTTGGTATAGATCCACTCATACTGGGCGATTCCGATAGAATCAAGGTAGGTGAGATGGTACTTGCCATAGGCAATCCCCTCGGTATACTTGGATCGCCTACAGTAACATTTGGCATAATAAGTGCACTCAAGAGAACCATATATACAGATGATTCAATATATGAAAACCTTATCCAAACGGATGCTGCAATAAATCCTGGCAACAGTGGTGGTCCCCTGGTAAACATGAGGGGTGAGATAATTGGAATTACATCCACAATAATAGCAAATGTTCAGGGCATTGGTTTTGCCATCCCCATCAACACGCTAAAGGTTCTCCTGAACTCATTGCAAAAATATGGTAAAATTGTTAAACCAACCCTTGGCATAAGAGGAGTTACCATAAATGATATGATAGCAGAGTATTACAGGCTACCTGTAAGGCAGGGTGTGTGGGTGCTGGATGTACAGAGGGGTGGTCCTGCGGACAGGGCAGGTCTGAAGAGGGGTGATATTATACTTGAGCTGGATGACAAGGAGGTTATTGGGATAGAGGATCTCAGATATAAGCTTGAAACATTGATGGACAAGGATAGTTCAGAATTACTTGTGATGAGGAAAAATGATAAGATCAGATTGAAGGTAACACATATAAGCGAATGATGGATTGTTTAATAAAAAATATTAAATATTCCAATATTATAAAGCTATCAACGGTGATAAATTATGGAGGAGTTGCTCTGCACCATTGAATTTTTTATGGATGGAAAGAAATATGTGGCAAAAATAAGCAGTGATATGGGGGGTGTAAGGGAATATAAGGGGGATACATTTGATGATCTACTTTCCCAGGTAATGCTGGAGCTTCAGGAAGAGTTCGAAGGAATGTCAGAGATATGAAGAAAAAATACATCTCTATTTTTGATACAATCTCATTTTTTATAATTTATACAATCTCAATTTATATGAATTTTTTTCAACTGAACATATACTTGACCTTGGCCCTTCTGCTCATATTCATTACAGGTATAATACTTTCAAATATGAATGGCCCTGAGGAAAATGGTAGAATTCTTGATCTCATGAACAGGTTATTCCTGGCCATATATATTATTGTGATCAGCCTTGTTATTTATATAATATTCTCTTTACTCTCAATACCCATGTTCACCAATCTGATACTCGGTGCAATCTATGTTATATTCCTAATAATAATCTTTATAGTATCAATGAGGGATTTTTTCCTTATTATATCAGGAGAGGGAGCTTGATATTGATTCAAGCTTTCCTATAATAGTAAAAATTGAGCTCCTTGCATGTATGGGTAGGCTTGGATCGTTCACTAGATCCTCAAGTGCAAAAATTGCACTTGCAATCCTGAGATCAAGGCTGTCCTTCTTACTCATAAGTTTCTCCTTTGTTTCAGTGATCACCTTCCTGAGATTCCTTGGTATTGATTGATCACCTATCAGATCATCAAACACCTCTATTACTGCCCTCAATTCCTCTTCTGCCTTTGACATAATTATCACCTCATTTCTCGCTGAGCATTATTCCCCTTTCCTTGTAAGGGGCAACAACTATCATGGTGGATGTATCCTGAATACCCTCCAGCTTTCCCACCTTTTCAAGGATAAAATCCTTGAGATCCTTATAGTTTAGGAATTTAACCTTAAGAATCAGGTCCAGATCCCCCGTCACCAGGAAAAGATCCTCAACATTTGGGCTTTCCCTGAGAAGTCTTGCAATATTTTCAATGTGTGTCGTATCCACCTTCAAACCTATTATGGCTGTAATAAAACCACCGAATACCTGCCCCATCACCTGTTCCTCTTCACCACCAATCATAGGGGATCACTCCCTGATCACTATGTTAAGAAACTATTTAAATTTTTCAAGGTTCCTAAATTTTTCAAAATAGCTTGATGGAAATCTGAGGAGGTTCCATTCTGGGGTGGAGAATTTTATCCTATAAAGTTCATCAGCAAGATCAAGCTCATCCTTTGTGGGTATGTCATATATGGGTCTTTCACCAAGTAGTTCAGAGTATGATTTCACCATTTCATCAATAATCTCGTCAAAATTCACCCTCCTTCCAAGGGCATCGTTAAGGTTCGTCACCCTGTATTTTACCTCCGATATTCCCTTATCCGCTAACTTTATTCTAGGTACCTTCAGAACTGATGATAGTATCTGTAGATCTGTATCCACAAGTAATGTACCATGTAAAAGATAATACTCATCTCTGAATGTTGCAGATGTACCACTCACCTTTCTCCCAACACCATTGTGTTCCACAACAACATCATTGATGTTTTCAACCCTAACGGTGGCAAACTTCTTAAGCGTATTAACAAAACCTTTCAGAAGAAAATCGTATATGTAGTTGATTCCCCCTCCCTTTGGACCCTTTACAGCAATGGTCCATACCAGGCAGCCGAGATCCTGGTAAACTGCACCCCCACCTGTTATTCTCCTCAGTACATCAATCTTATGTTCCCTTATCTTTTCGAAATTCAGTTCCTCCTCCGCCATCTGAAAATAACCGACTATGGCAACGCTCCTGTGCCTCCATATCCTCAATGTGTTTGGAACTTTACCTCTCTGTAGCTCCCTCCACATGGCTTCTTCAAATGCCATGCTCAGATGTGGGTTTCCTGGTACCTCATACATTAGCACTCTCATGGGATTACCTCCTTAAGAGCTCCTATTATTGTCCTTTTGAAATCATCCACCGTACACCCTATCATTGTTGCGTTTGAAAGCGTTTCTTCAATCCTCTTTGATATTAACTCCTCATCCGCCTTCATGCCCTTTAGATTTTTTTCAAGCTCCCAGATTGTATCCTCAGGAAAAACCATAAAATCACCGGTTATCTTTACCTCAATTGTATCATCATATAATGATATTGTTGCCCTTATGAGACCCTTCCTGGCCTTGTATTCAAATATACCAATTTTCATCGTTTGAAAAATCTTCACCTTTTATATAAATCTTTACTTTTTTATGATTATAGAGAAATTGTTTGAATTTATAAGATCCACCTCACTACCCTCAAACATATAGGTTTTCCTGAATTCAAAGTTCTCAGGACCTATATAAATTTCGTTGAACTCAATACCATTCAAAAGTTTTTCTGGGGGTGTTGACCTGATTTTGTCCAAAAATTTATTCAATGAATCTCTCAGGAGAGGACCAAGTTTCTGTAGAACTGGCCTTGCCTCAACTATTATCTCCTTAACATCACCTATTTCATATATTCCAATCTCTCTGATTGAAAGTGCACCTTTGATTGTTTCCCCTGACATCTGAATACTCTTAGCCATGGGAGTAATTATTATTACACTGTTCAGAGAACTTAAGCCCCTCTCAATTTTGTACCTCCTTACTGAGGCTATTATATCCTTCACTATCCTGCCCTCCTCCAGATATCTCTTCTCATATGAATCTGGCCATTTTTCAAGGTGTATAGATATGCCTTTCTCATACCTTGAAAATATTCTGTGGTATATCTCCTCAGTAATGTGTGGTAGAAATGGGGCGTACATCTTTACTATGCCAAGATAAACATTGTAAAGTGCATACTGTGTCCCTTTATCATCCTTTACCCTGTATTTGATCATCTCTATGTAATGATCAGCAAAAACATGCCAGAAGAATTCATCAATCTCCCTTATGGCCCTATCATACCTGTACTGGTCCATGAGGTTTGTTACTTTTTCCAGGGTTTCAGAAAATTCCGAAAGAATCCATAGGTCCATCGGATCCTCCGGTGATCTATCCTGTTTCTCCCTAACATACATCTCAACAAAGTTGGCCACATTCCAGAGCTTATTCAGCAACTTTTTCCCGTGAACAAGCTCCCTCCTCCTGAAAGGGGTATCCTCACCAAGCGTGCATGTGGCCGCAAAATACCTGAAGGGATCAGTACCGAACTCCTCTATAATCTTCAATGGGTCCACAACATTGCCCCAGGAGGCGTGCATAGGTCTACCGTTCTCAGCAAGTATATGGCCATCTATGAATATATCATTCCATGGTTTTTCACCTGTTGCTATATTGCACCTGATTATGGTATAGAATGCCCAGGTCCTTATTATGTCATGGGCTTGTGGTCTCAGGCTCATTGGATATAGTCTCCTGAACATTTCCTCATCCCTGTAGAGGAAGGCGTTGTAAAGGGGGGATATTGATGAATCCACCCATGTATCGAATACCTCATCAACACCTTTCAGTGGCTTTCCGCAAACCTGGCATTTCTCCACGGGTGGTTTTTCTACGGTGGGATCTATGTAGGAGGATCTCTTCAGCAGATCTTCCTTTGATGCATAGGTGATATGGCCTTCGGGACAGATCCACGCTGGTATTGGTGTGGCAAAATACCTCTGCCTAGATACTACCCAGTCCCATTCAAGACCCTTAACCCATTCCTCGAGTCTTTTCTTCATAAACTCTGGATACCATTTGATCTCATTTGCGATCTCGAGTATTCTTTCCTTGAAATCAATGGTCCTTATGAACCATTGCTCCTTGTTAACGATCTCGAGGGGAGTGCCACATCTCCAGCAGGTTCCTACATTATGGTCTATCTTTTCCACCTTTACTATTCTATTCTCAGACCTTAACCTCTTAACTATCTCCTTCCTGGCCTCATGTGCAGGCATTCCAGAAAATTCACCTGCTATATCTGTTAATCTGCCCTGTTCATCTATGCTTGTGATTATCTCAAAATTATGCTTCTTGATTAGCTTCAGGTCGTTCCTATCCCCAATGGAGCATACCATCTCCATGCCTGTACCAAAATCCATGTCCACCAGATCGTCAGCAATTATTGGAACCTCCCTGTTAAAGATGGGTATCCTTGCCCTTTTATTCTCATATCCTTCATACCTTCTGTCTGCAGGGTTATATGCTATGAACAGGCAGGCTGGTATAAGTTCAGGTCTTGTCGTGGCTATTACTATATCACCAGCATCAGAATCGAACCTGATGTAGTAAAGATCCGTTTTAGAATTTACATATACAATCTCAGATTCAGCTATTGCGGTCCCGCATCTTGGACACCAGTTCACTGGATGTTTTCCCCTGTAGACCATACCCTTCTCAACAGCATCCAGGAAGGTTAACTGTGTAATCCTTCTGTATTCTGGGGAATCCGTCTGATAATATATTGATGGGTCCATAGATTCTCCCAGGATCTTGAACTGTAGCTTCATGGTATCTATCTTGGAGTTTGCAAATTCCTCACAAAGTTCTATGAATTTCTGTCTATCCACATCCCTCATCCTTATATTGTGCGTTTTCTCCACATTCACCTCTATTGGCATTCCGTTCACATCAAAACAGAGAGGAAAGAATACATTATAACCCCTCATCCTCTTATACCTTGCAATAAAATCTATATGTGTATAATGTGTTGCATGGCCAAGGTGCAAAGCACCGCTTGCATATCTTGGAGGATTATCTATTGAATAAATCTCCTTATTGGAATTTTTATCAAATCTGTATATTTTTTCATTTTCCCAGAAATCCTGCCACTTACTCTCAATCTTTTTTGGTTCGTAGTTCATTGTTATCTTTCATTGTCATAATAAATAAAAACTTTTTTAATTTTAA
>PNIT01000065.1 GCA_002878135.1 Candidatus Aciduliprofundum sp. | reverse complement strand
TATTCCCTCACCTTAATGGATGGTTTTCTTCTCACAGAGGATGGAGAGATTTACAGGGGTAAGATTATAGGGAGCAGAAATGCTTCCTTCGGTGAAACCGTTTTCACAACATCCATGGGTGGATATACAGAAAGCATTACAGACCCTTCATATGCGGGTCAGATACTTGTTTTTTCATTTCCACTCATTGGAAATTATGGTGTTAGCTGGAGCCACAGGGAATCAGATAATGTATGGGTAAGGGGCATTGTTGCGTCCGAGGTCTATGAAACACCCCTTAACAGATATACAAAGTCAAACCTTGAGGATTTCCTAAGGATGGCCAACGTTCCCGGTCTTGTTAATGTTGATACAAGAAAATTAATAAGGAGGATAAGGGAAAAGGGGACGCTCCTCGGTGTAATATACCCTGGAGATCCTGTTTCCTCCATCTCAGAGGCAAGGGAAATGATTGAAGCTATGCATCATCCCATGAAGGATCCACTTTTCAAGGAAACAGCTGCAAGGGAGATCAGGTTCATCAAGGGTAATGGTGATCTCAGGATAGCTCTCATAGACTTCGGTGTTAAGAATGGTATACTTGAGAATCTACTCTCCATAGGGGATGTGACATTGGTCCCATACCATATGAGGGTGCTTCCGGACGAATTCGATGCATTCGTAATATCCAATGGCCCGGGGGATCCAGCACACGAGGCTCTGAATGATGTCATTCAGTACATAAAAACAATAAAGAAACCCCTGCTGGGCATATGCCTTGGACATCAGATCCTTGCCAGGATCTTCGGGGCAAAGGTTTACAAGATGAAATTTGGTCACAGGGGTGTAAACCATCCTGTTAGATATGGTGAAAGGTTTTTCATTACAACCCATAATCATGGATATGCTGTTTCAAGGGATGTGCCTGAAACAATAATAGTAAATCAGTACGATATCAATGACGGTACAGTGGAAGGTTTTATACATAAAGAACTGCCCGTGATGACAGTTCAATATCATCCAGAGGCAAGACCGGGAACACACGATACAAGATTCATTTTCAGGGAGTTTGAGAGGATGGTGAAGGATTATGAGGGATCCTAGTATAAAGAATGTACTTTTGATAGGATCTGGTCCCATACAGATAGGCCAGGCAGCAGAATTTGATTATTCAGGTACACAGGCCTGCAGGGCGTTCAAGGAGGAGGGATGCAGGGTGGTTGTTCTTAACTCCAACCCTGCAACAATACAGACAGAGCTTGAGTTTGCAGATGTTGTTTATATTGAGCCAATAAATGCATCAACGGTGGAAAAGATAATACAGAATGAGAAGATAGATTCAATTGCTGCAGGATTTGGCGGGCAGACCGCCCTTAATCTTGCCCATGAGCTCAGTGAAAATGGAATTCTGGAGAGATATGGTGTAAGGATAATAGGTACGGGTGTGGAGGCAATAGATATTGCGGAGGATAGGGAAAGGTTCAGGGATTTTCTTATATCACTGGGTGAACCCGTCCCCCTTGGAATAAGGTGCAAGGATATTGAAGAGGTGAAGAGGGCAGCAGAGAGTATAGGGAGTTTCCCAATAATAGTTAGATCCTCATTTACACTCGGTGGTAGCGGGAGTGGTATAGCCAATGATATGGAATCATTGCTCAGGATAGCTGAGGAATCACTTAACATATCCCCATTGCACCAGATTATAGTTGAGGAATCTCTGCTCAAGCTTCAGGAGTTCGAGCTAGAGCTCATCAGGGACAGGAAAGGAAACAAGATAGTTGTATGCTCCATGGAGAATGTTGATCCAATGGGAATCCATACAGGGGAAAGCATAGTGGTAACACCATCCCTGACGCTTTCTGATGAGGATTATCAGAAACTCAGGGATTCTGCATTCAATATAATAGAAAACCTCGGTATAATAGGTGCCTGTAACATACAGTTCTCTGTGGATCCAGGTACTGGAAGGTACTATGTAATAGAGGTAAATCCCAGGACATCAAGGTCAAGCGCTCTTGCTTCCAAGGCCACAGGCTTTCCAATAGCAAGGATAGCAGCAAAGCTTGCCCTCGGTTATACACTCGATGAAATAAAAAACCCTGTAACAGGAGTGACATACGCATCCTTTGAACCATCCATAGATTATGTTACTGTGAAGATACCAAGATGGCCATTCGACAGGTTCAGGGATGCTGACAGGAGGATAGGCATGTCCATGAAGTCAACAGGTGAGGTAATGGGCATAGGGCGCTCATTCCAGGAGGCACTGATGAAGGCAATACAGTCCCTGGACCAGGGTTATTATCATCTAGATCACCTAAACATGGATGATAATGAAATTTTAAGGTGTATTGAGGAGGCCACTGATACACGTATTTTTTGTATTGCAGAGGCAATAAGGAGGAAAATGGATCTTGAGGAGATATCTCGCCTATCTGGATGGAACATATTTTTCATAAAGAAGATTGAAAACATAGTTTCAATGGAGGAAGAATGCAATACCAGGGATTGCATAAGGGAAGCCAAGAAGAGAGGATTCAGCGACAGGTACATATCCCAGCGCCTGGGTATTGATGAGTTTGAACTTAGGCGCATAAGGAAGGAGATGGGCATAGTACCTGTTTTCAAGGCAATCGACACCTGTGCGGGAGAGTTTGAGGCCATTACACCATACTACTATAGCACATACCTTGGTGAGGAGAATGAATCATCACCCACTGGTAATAGTATAATAATCATAGGTAGCGGTCCAATAAGGATAGGTCAAGGCATAGAATTTGATTACTCATCAGTCGAGGCTGTCATTGGAATAAGGGAGAATGGAAAAAATGCCATAATAATAAATAATAATCCTGAGACTGTATCAACAGATTTTGATATCTCAAATAAATTATATTTTGAGCCAATAACATTTGAACATGTGGCGAATATAATAGAACTTGAGAATCCTCAGGGTGTGATGGTACAGTTCGGTGGCCAAACATCAATAAATATAACAGGTGATATAGCCAGATACTTTGGTAATGGAATAATCATGGGTACTGGCGTTGATACAATCGACCTCATGGAGGACAGGGGAAGGTTTTCAAATTTCCTTGAAAGCCATTCTCTGGAAAAGGCACCGAGTTATTATGTTGAGATTGAAAAGGCACATGAATATGCTGAAATCATAGGTTATCCCATATTAATAAGGCCATCCTACATAATAGGGGGTATTGGTGTGGCCATACTGTATAATAGGGAGGACCTGGAAAATTATATAAGAAGTATTAGAATAAAAAAAGGTACAAGGCTGTTGATTGAGAAATACATAGAAAATGCGATGGAACTTGATATAGATGCAGTATCAAACGGAAGGGACGTATGGATCATGGGTATGCTTGAACATATTGAGGAGGCGGGAGTACATTCAGGTGACAGCACCATGATATATCCTCCAATATCATTAAAGAGGGACAGGATTGAGTACATTGAAAGAATGATAAAGGATATAACACTTGATCTTGGCATAGTTGGCCTTGTTAACTACCAGATTATGCTGAAAGATGATAGTATAATATTCATTGAGGGGAATCCCAGGGCCAGTAGAACAGTACCATTCCTTTCAAAGGCAAGGGGTGTTCAGTACCCTAAGATCGCAGCCCTTTATATGCTTGGCCTTGAAGGTAAATTTCAGGAGAAAAATAATAACCTTTACTATGTTAAGCTTTCAGTATTCCCCTTCAGTAAATTAAAGGGAAGTGATGCAATCCTTGGTCCAGAGATGAAATCCACAGGCGAGATCATGGGCATAGGAAGGGATCCGTATGAGGCACTTTACAAATCATTCCTCTCAGCATTTGGGATGAGGAGAAGGTCTATACTTTTGAGCATCAATGATGAAGACAAAAAATACCTTGACCAGATTGCTGAGGATCTCTCAGGTGGTTTTGAGGTTTATGCCACATCAGGAACAGCCGAGTACCTGAGGAATCTTGGGGTCAAGGTCAATGTTGCACACAGGATAAGTGAGAAGAGATCACCAACCATATATTCCTTGATAGAGGATGGTAGAATAGGATATATAGTTAATACTCCATCAAGGAGTTACAAATCCTACAGGGATGGGTACATGATAAGGAGATATGCCATAGACCACGGGATACCATTGATAACAAACATAAGGCTTGCAAAGTTTCTGGTGAGAAGCCTTTACCTCTACGATGGAAATTATAATGTTTATCCATTCAGGAGATAAAGATTTAAATATTGTTTGAAATTTATGCTATCGTAATGGTGTATTGATATGTCAAGGTTACATTCAAGCAAGCGTGGGAGATCAGGTTCGAAGATCCCCGTTAGAGATGGCATTCCACAGTGGGCATTGTACAAGGGGAAGGAGGCCGAACAGAAGCTTCTGGAGCTCATAAAACAGGGTAACAGCATGAGCAGGGCAGGTATATTGCTCAGGGATATGTATGGTGTGCCTAGGATCAAGGCAGTAACAGGGAAAAAGATGTTGAAAATATTAAGGGAGAATAACCTTGAGCCAAAGATACCCGAGGATCTCCTTGCACTGATGAAAAAGGCCGTAAACCTGAATAATCATCTAAAGAAGAATCCGAAGGATCTGGCCAACCTCAGGGGTCTACATCTCATAGAATCTAAGATTATGCGCCTTGTGAGGTACTATAAGAAGACTGGAAAGTTACCTGCAAACTGGAAATATAGTATTGAAGCGGCAGAACTCCTTACAAAGTAGATATGAAAATTCCCGAATGTTTTGAGAAAAAATTTGAAAAGCTTAAAAAGGCAATTCTTGAATCTAAGGAGATAAGGATTCTTGCACATTATGATGCAGATGGCGTATCTGCAGCCGCAATAATGTTCAGAACATTAAAGAATAAAAAAATCCACATATCCTTTGTTAAGGATCTTTCCAAGGATAATATAAAGAGATTTCTTGATGAGAGGAAGGAATTTTATTTATTCCTAGATATGGGCTCCTCCTTGATATCATTGCTGGAAGGGAACATAAACGGCGCTGTCCTTGACCATCATCCACCTGAGAAGGACTCAGAAAAGATAATACATATAAATCCACATCTATGCGGAATACCTGGATCCAGGGATGCCTGTGGCTCCACAATAGCATATCTTTTTTCCATCTATATGGATGAGGCGAATTTTAACCTTTACCCCCTTTTCCTTTCAGGTGCTATAGGTGACAAACAGAACATAGGTGGATATTCAGGTTTGAACAGGCTAATTCTGGATATGCTTATGGAAAAAAATATAACACCCTCTGGTACCCTGAGGATACAGGGGAGGAACCTATTTGAATCACTTTTATTTGCAACAGAACCCTTCATAGATGGTTTTTCAGGGAATGAGGAGAATGTGAAAAAATTCCTTGAATCCTCAGGCCTTGATCCTGAAAAAAGATTTGAATCCCTGGATGAGGATAAAAAGATAAGGCTCTCCTCCTGGATAGCAATTCAACTTATAAGAAGAAATGTGGAGAGGGAAATAATTGAAAGCATAGTGGTTGATAGTTTTCAGCTTGACGGAATGAGCGATTATCTTCTTTCGGATATAATTGATGCATGCTCAAGGCAGGATAAACAGGGTCTCGCCCTTGCATATCTTTCAGGTGATGTGGAGAGGGAACAGGAGGTTTACCAGACCTTCCTGGAGCATAAGAAAAATCTCATAAGGGAGATATACAGTGCCATAAGGAATAAGAAGGAGATGAAAAATCTTCAGTATTTTTATGTCTCAGAGGACTCAATGGCGGGAGCAGTATCTGGCACATTGATGATGTATTATTTTGATAGGGATAAGGTAACCATCGGTCTGCATGAGAAGGATGGAGAGGTAAGGGTTTCAGGGAGGGCCACGAGATATCTCGTCTCAAAGGGAATAAACCTGGGTGTTTCAATGGGGACCTGTGCGGAAAGGGTAAATGGTTTTGGTGGAGGCCATGATATTGCGGCAGGTGCAAATATACCTACGGGAAAGGTAAATGAATTCCTTGAATGTTTAGATGGGATTCTGGGGGAACAGATTAATGATACCAAAATCACATCCAAGATATGAATCATTAAAGAAAAGGGAAAGATTGATAAAATATTTCAGAAAGGGTATAGTTGCTGAGGCTGGGTTAATAGCCCATGGAAGGGGTGAGGCATTCGATTATCTAATTGGTGAAAAAACACAGCCTTTTGCATATGAGGCGGAAAAGGCGGCAGTAGCAATGATGAAACTGTCAAAATCTCCAGTGATATCTGTGAACGGAAATGTAACTGCTCTATGCGCTGGGGAGATAGTGGAGCTTTCAAGGATACTCAATTCAAAGGTGGAGGTTAACCTTTTCTACAGGACGAAAAAGAGGGTGAACCTCATTGTCAGGGAGTTCAGGAGGTATGGTATAGATGTACTGGGTAAGGAACCTGATGCCAGAATACCCGGTCTGGAACATAACAGGGCACTTGTTTTCTCAGGTGGCATATACAGCGCAGACTGTGTCCTTGTACCCCTTGAGGATGGGGACAGGACGAAGGCATTGAAGGGAATGGGAAAAAAGGTGATTGCAATAGATCTGAATCCACTCTCAAGGACATCACAGGAGGCAGACATAACCATAGTGGATGAACTTACAAGGGCAGTTAAGGTAATGATAGACCTTGCAAAGAAAATAGATGAAAATCAGGCAAGGGAAATATTAAAAAATTATGACAACAGGAAGATAATTTCACAGTCGCTTATTTTTATTCAGGAAAGATTAAGGGAACTTTCACTTCTTCTTTGACTCCTCCTCAAGGAGCTCAGGATGAAGGACATAACCGCATGCGTAGCACATTATTGCATCCTTTGATATCAGCGTACCGCAGTTTGGACATGGTATGAGTTCCTCAGTCTCAGGCTTCTTGGGAAGCTCTATCTCCTTTGCCTCTATCTCAACAGGCTTTACGTTGGATTCCTTTATCTCAATCTTCGCTGATTCAACACCTGTACCCTTCAGTCCTTCTATGGATCCTATTATGTTTTTAATTGCGGCTGAGAGATTCTCCATTTCTGTCCTCTTTGATGAATAATCATTCAGTATGTTTCTTATTAAATCCTCATTCCTTTTTATGTTGTTCAGATAGTCTTCTATTGTTTTAAGATATGAACTGAATTGTTCCTCATATTTTCCAAGGTTTTCAATGGATTCCTTAAGTTTTGCCTGCATATCATCTATAGATTTTGCCTTTGACCTCAGATCTTCCTCAAGTGTTTTAAGTTTTGATGCATTATCCTCAATCTCCTTCTCCTTCTGTTTGAGATAAGTCTCCAGATCCTTCAGGGATTTTTCAGTTTCTGATAACCTTGATTCCCATTGAGTGAGTTTCTTCTCCTTATCGTTAAGTTCATTCTCCTTTCTTTTTATTTCATCCGCCTGTACCTTCATTTTCTTCAGATACTGCTCTACCTGTTCCAGAATTGATTCCTCAGCATTGGGCAAAATTACCACCTCTCACGCATTGATATTATTTATAGTGAATTTAAATTTTTCTATGATTTTTTTTGATTGTTGCATAATACTTTTAATGTTCCATTTATTCCTTTTACCATGGACCTTGAGGAAAAAATAGCTGGAGAAATAGTCATATCGGATGATCCAGGATCAACCATGAGGAAATGGAGGGAGGAGTTCAGGATTACACAGCAGGAGCTAGGTAGATATATGGGCATCTCACCCTCTGTAATAAGCGATTATGAGCTCGGAAGAAGGAAATCCCCAGGTCTCAAAATGATAAGGAAATTTGTCCTCTCCCTCATAGCAATTGACATTGGAAGGGGAGGTGAGATAGTTAAAAGGTTCAAGAAAAATTATGGCAGCGATGCCATAATGGACATAAGGGAATTCTGGAGGCTCGTTTCCAGGGAGGAGATAGTTAAAATACTCAATGGTGAAAACCTCAATGAGAAGGCGGATATGAAAAAACCAGTCTACGGTTATACTATGATAGATAGCCTCAGGGCAATACTTGAATTTAATTCCAATGATTACCTAAAGATTTATGGATGGAGCAATGAAAGGGCCCTGATATTCACAGGTGTAAAATTTGGTAGATCTCCCATGGTGGCGATCAGGGCACATCCCCTGAAACCGGGTATGGTGATATTCGCCAGGCCAGAGAATGTAGATTCTCTCAGCATAAGACTTGCTGAGCTTGAGGGATTACCACTAGTTGTAACAAGACTTGAGGATGGAGAGATAATAAAAAGGCTCAGAAATTTATAAACCTCCTGTCAATTTTTCTACCCTTCTCACTATCTCACCCTCCCTAACCAGACGTGCTATTTCCTCTATGTCAGGGTTGAGCGGTCTATCTTCAAGCAGGGGAGGCACAGATTCCCTTATGATAGAATATGCCTCATAGGTACCCTTTCCTGGCCTGAAATTCCTGAACTCAAGCGCCTGAGCTGAAACGAGAAACTCTATTGAAACAACATATGCTGTGTTATCAATTATCCTTCTTGCCTTTATTGCGGATACCATACCCATGCTCACATGATCCTCCTGATTTGCACTTGTTGGTATGGAATCCACGCTCGCTGGATGGCTAAGGACCTTATTTTCAGAAACAAGTGCAGCGGCTGTGTACTGGGGTATCATCATTCCTGAATTAAGACCAGAAGAGGGTGTGAGGAATGGGGGAAGGCCACTCAGCTTTGAATCAATCATCCTTGCTATTCTTCTCTCCGATATGCTGGCAATTTCGGAAATTGCAATCCCAAGGAAATCCATTGCGAACGCAAGATATTCGCCGTGGAAATTGCCACCAGAATAGGATCTATCCAGTACCACAGGGTTATCTGTTACAGAATTTATCTCTTTCTCCACTATACCCCTCACAAACATTATGGTATCATATACGGGCCCAAGCACCTGGGGTATGCACCTGAGGGAATATGCATCCTGAACCCTTTTCCCCCTGGATTTTTCTATTATTTCGCTACCATCGATGATCCTCATGAGATATTTACCTACCTTTACCTGTCCCTGATGAGGTCTAAGGTTAAGTATCTCCTCCCTGAAGGCATCATCTGTTCCAGACAATGCCTCAAGCGAAAGCGATGATGCTATTATGGAATTCTTTAGTATATTCATTGAATCAAATATGGCCATGGATGCGATGGATGCCATGAATGATGTTCCATTTATGAGGGCAACACCTTCCTTTTCTGCTAGATCAAGCCTTCCAATACCTTCTAAATCAAGGGCCTCTTTAGAATCAACAACCTCTCCCCTGTACCTCACCCTCCATTCACCTATCATTGAAAGTGCAACGTGCGCAAGGGGTGCTAGATCGCCGCTTGCCCCCACACTTCCCCTGCTTGGAACAAGTGGAGTAATTCCAGCATTCAGCATGGATACCAGGATTTTTATTACATCCGGTCTAACACCCGAATATCCTTTAAGCAGGGTATTAGCCCTGATGAGCATTGCACCCCTTACCACCTCATCATCAAAATATTCCATGGCACCGGATGAGTGTGATCTTACCAGGTTTCTCTGTAGATCCCTGGCCTTCTCACTCTCTATTGTAACATTCAGTAGATCACCAAAACCCGTGTTTACGCCATATATCCTCTGCCCACTGGAGAGTAGTTCTTCAAGCCTTTTCCTGTTTTCAAGAACATTATTCAGGGAATTTTCATCAATCTCTACCTTCTCACCATACCTTGAAACATTTACAACATCCTCTATGGTTAAATTTTTACCATCTATTTTAACCATACATAGAAGATTGATAAAATCTATATAATCGCTTCGTCGTACAGAACCTTTTTTATCTTTTCCCTATCTGTAAGTTCCCTCAGGCTCAGATTGTTATTCTTTGCAATCCTCCTGAGGATTTTCATAACACCTGTACCATACTGCATTGCAATCTTTTCCCTGGCCATTATATCCTCAGGTAAACCCAGCCTGGAGGCAAGCTTTCTTAAAATAATCTTTCTCTCCGCACCTATCTTCTCATCCATGGGTATCTCCATTGCAAACTTTAGAATGCCCGGGCTTATGAATGGTGTATGTAGTACCTTATTGAATGAACGTGTAATCTCCATCTCCCTGGGAATTGTTCTACCTATTAGAAGAATTATGTCCCTCTCCATCAGGGATGGATTCTTAAGGTATTTACTGTAACCACCAAAAAGCTCATCTGCACCCTGACCAGTGAATATATTCCTTTCCCTTGCCCTTGAAACACCTATGTAGAATGGTATTTCAAATGAAAGTTCTACAACGGAGAGATCCCTGTATTTATTTATCAGGCGCCATATGGCGTTCAATACCATCTCCCTGCTCAAAAGAATTGGCTGGTGTTCAACATCAAGCCTCCTTGCCACATCCCTTGCATTGTTAAGGTCCCTCGATCCCTCAACACCCACTGTATAGGCAATGACATCGTAGTGTTCCCTTACTATGGAGAGTATTATGGAGCTGTCAAGGCCACCTGAAAGTAGAACACCCACCTTTTTCTCCTTTAGCCTGGGTATGTTATTTATGAGTAGATTATGAAGAACATCCTCGTAATGTATATCAGCTATATCGTTGTAATACATCTATTTATCAGCCTCCTCAATCTATCTGGAAGATCCTCCTTCCTTATTCTCTCCTGGGAGGTGGAATCCCTCTCCCTGAGGGTAACGGTCCCATCCTTTAGCGTCTGATAATCCACTGTTATGCAGTATGGAACACCTATCTCATCCGCCCTTGCATACCTCTTACCTATGGAACCTGATTCATCGTAATAAACCGTGAAATTCTCCTCCCTTAGCATCCTCTCAATCCTCATGGCCTCATCATCAAGGCCATCCTTGCTCATTAAAGGTAACACGGCCACCTTGAAGGGTGAGATGTGCGGTTTCAATTTTAGAACCTTGTAGCCTGTGCCCTCCCTCGCATAGAGGGAATGCTCAAGTAGAGAAAGAATTATTCTATCAATACCAAAGGATGGTTCTATTACCCATGCTATCTCCTTTGAAAATTCCTCCTCCTCCTCAATCTCCACAACAGAATATGCATCCTCAGGTATCAATTTCCCCTGGAATACAGGGTTTTTAATATTCACATCCAGTGATTCAAGGTATCTCTTGGCCTTTTCCCAATCCTTTCCAAATATTTCCTTAAATTTTGTATCCAGGGCCCTGTACCTTTTTACCTTTATCTTCCTCGGAATATTCAGCTTCTTGAGAAAATATAGATCTGCTCCTGAATGCTCTATATGCTGCCTTATATCGTACTGATTTCTGTCCGCAATTCCTGTTACCTCAATCCAACCGTTTGATGTCTCCACCTCGCAGTCCCAGCAATCCTTTGAATAATGTGCAAGTTCCTCAGGATGGTGCTGCCTGAACCTTATCCTGCCCGTGTCCATCCCGATGTTTTTCAGGAATCTATATGTAAGACCTATGAAGTATGCTATTGGCTGCTGCTTTATGATGCCCCTTTCCATGGCCTCACCAAGTGTGATCTCAACATCCTCACCCCTGTTTGTGAGGAGCCTTACCCTAAGTGACATCATGTCATTGAAGAATCCATTCCACACAATATTCTCAGGATCGAAGAAAACCTCCGCCTCAGCCATGTTGAACTCCCTCAACCTTAGAAGGCTCTGCCTAGGGGATATCTCATTCCTGAAACCCTTGCCCACCTGTACAACACCGAAGGGAAGCTTCTCCCTGAAATATCTGAGGTATGGAGGGAAATTTATGAATATTCCCTGGGCGGTCTCTGGTCTCAGATAGGATAATTTTCCCTTTCCAGGTCCTATCTTTGTTGAGAGCATCAGGTTGAATTTCTCAGGTTTTGTTAGGGGACCGCCGCACTTCTCACATCTTATTCCTAGATGTTCAATCTTTTTTACCATATCATCGTAGGAGGTGAATTCATAATCTGGCAACTTTTTCTTTATGAGTTCATCTGCCCTGTAGGCTTCACCGCACCTTTCGCAGTAGGTAATGTAATCAGTGAAAACCTTTGTGTGCCCGGATGCATCAAGAACCTCCTGCGGATTTATGTTGGGTGAATCAATGGGGGCCATATGTTCCAGGTCTATGAATATGTGTTTCCATACGGAGATTATATTATCCTTTATCAGTGATCCAATTGGACCGTAATCGTAAAATCCAGAAAGGCCGTTGTAAATCTCAAAGGAGGGCCAGAAAATACCCCTCCTTTTTGCAAGCTCAACAACATCCTGGTACTGCATTTTCATCACTTAAAAATTTCTAGAAGGTCAATATCATAAAGCATGGCAACAAGGTTATCGTAGGAATCCCTTACGGGAAGCTGTGAGAAATTGTTGTCCATCATGAGTTTGGCCGCCCTGTAGACAGGTGATTTGTTGAGGATTGTCACGGGGTTCTTTACCATGGCCTCTGATACTGGGGTCTTTGGAAGTTCCAGCCTCTCCTCAACATAGAGTACCCTCAGAACATTCCTTATGCCTTCCCATGTCCAGGCATCCTCATCCTCACCTATCCCCAGCTGGCTTGTCTCCTCATTTGTCTCCACCCTTATATTTTCAAATATATCCCTGTCAGTAATTACACCTCTGAGGTTTGCGTCATCATCCACAACTGGAAAGGCATTAATCTTTGTTAGAGTGATCATCCTGAAAACTACCTTCAGTGGTGTCTTTTCATGCACCAGGATGCAAGGCTGTTTTATGAAATTCTCAACGGGATCCTGGATCTTTTTTTCATAAATTAATTTTAGGTAGTCGTATGGTGTTACTATACCCACAACATTCTTTTTTTCATTAATAACTGCAATATGCCTCCTCTTTGTTGAAAGAAATATCTCCACCCCCTTTGAAACAGGTGAATCTGGATTGAGCGTTGGCATATTCTCCCTCATGATGAGAGCCACCTGGTCATCCTTTGGATGTTCGAATATATCCCTTCTTGTTATCATACCCAGGTATCTCTTGTTCTCATCAACCACAGGAAGACCTGTAATATTATGCTTTATCATGAGTTTCAATGCATCATTCCTTGATGCAGGGGCTTTTAGAACAATCGGATTCTTTGTCATTATGCTTGATATCTTTTCAGCCATTGATTAATTCACCTCTTGATCTCAATCTAAATTTTATGCTATTATATTAAATTATTCTTTCCTATATTACCAAAATTTAAATAAAAAGATATATTCAAGAGGTTTGATGAAGGAAGATACATCTTTCAGGGTAATATCAAAGGGAAAGGACTATATCTGGGTAGAGGTAATAAATTATGATAATACGATCCTTAGACCACTTGTAGAGGAGATTGCAAATGATCCGATGGTTCTTGAGAGCAGATACAATATTGAGCATCCAACACTGGATAATCCAAAGATATACATCAGGGTAAAGGAAGGAAAGCCCCAGGCTGCAATAAAGAGGGCCATGAGGAAACTTGAAAAAACATTTGAAGATCTTGAAAATGAGGTAAAGAAAAGTCTTCAGTAGTTTTTTACATAGTTTTTATCCTTGAGCATATTATTTTCTAATGTTTTTATTTGGCTGACCATTAAAAAATGATATATGGAAAATTTATGTGCCTAATTTAATACACTGATTATTCATGTAATGGAATAAAAAAAGTTTTCAGGGTTTTCCCTGAACCACCTCTACCTTAGGTGCCTGTATGAATTCTATCTTCCTCAATTCCTTTGGTACAAGCACATGGACGTAGATATCATCAAATGGCCTATTCTGTAAAAGCTCTACCTTCCCTTGTGATTCGAGGAAAAGGAGTGAAAGGAGTGTTTTTATTGAATCCTCCTTCGTTCCATCCTCTATCTGTTTTTTTATAAATTCATCCTCCATCTCCGCTATCCTTGCCCATATTTCCTTTATATCATCCTCAAGACTATCCTTGTGCAATCTCTCGCCTATCATCAACCTGTATCTTTCCTCTATAACCTTCCTTTCCTCAAGCTCCTTTTTTCTATTTTCAGACTCCTCCATCGCCTCCTTCAGGGCACCTAGAAGTTCCGTCAGTGTAATCTGTCTTTTTTCAACATGCCTTACCGGTTCCTCTATCACATTGCTGTTCACTATGGTATCCGTAAGGTCATAGTTATATTCCTCCACAGATGATATATTGTATGGTTCCCATTCTCCATAGAAATCATCCTCCTGGGGTGAGAACTTTTCAAGAACCCTTTCACTCTTCATATAGAGTATCTCCCAGGCCATAAGTATTAATTTTCCTGCGGTGATGAAATCCAGAAGATTCTCATTCCTCACCTTTTTCAGGAAAAGTTCTGTGAATTTAACGAGGTCTATGTCAAGGGGGTTGAGGTTCTCCTCAATGACAAGTTCAAAGGCAAGGGCTATGGCCTTCAGTTTCTGATCCTCAATGCTCAGGTAGTAGTTTTCCCTTTTGTCCCTGTACTCCCTTATGTATTCGGCCAGTGCCTCATCACTTATGCTGCCATTTATTATCTGCCTTATTGTTTCACTGTCCATAGGATTTCGCCTCCTCCACATAGGTCTCCTCAAGTACCTTTGAGATGCCCTCTGACGTTATGGTTACACCTATCATATGATCGGCGTACTTCAGTACAGTCTTCCTCAGTGAAACTACAATGAACTGTGCATTCTTTGAATTTTCCTTCAGTACCCTTGCAATATTCTCTGCATTCCAGGCATCAAGAAACATATCGGATTCATCAAAGAGGTAGAAGGGTGATGGATCGTACTGCTGTATTGCAAGGATGAATGTGAGTGCAGTAAGGCTTTTCTCCCCACCGCTCAGGGCCTCGAGCCTTATCATCTTCTTACCCTTCGGTCTTGCCTTTATTACTAGACCACCCGCGAAGGGATCCTCCTCATTTTCAAGGTACATCAATGCCTCTCCACCATTGGTTATCTCAGAATATATCCTTGAGAAGTTCTCCCTAATTGATCTATAAACACCAAGGAGGCCCTCCTTCTTCTTTATGGAGAGCTCATTCATCAGCGATATAAGATTCCTCTTTTCCTCCATCAGTTTTGCATAATCATTCTTCAATTCCTCCATTCTTTTACTCTCATAATCATATTCCTCAATGCTTTTCATGTTCACAGGCTCAAGTGAGAGCATGGTGGTTTCGCAGTACTCAATTTTCTTCTTCAGTTCAGCAACAGGCTCAACAGGATCTTTTACCTCAATACCATAAAGTGAGAAATCCCTCTCAAGATCCTCAAGTGTTTTTCTATTCTCATTTATCCTGGTCTTGAGTGTAATTATGAAATCATTCTTCCTGTTTATTTCTTCATTTGCCCTCTGTATTGAGTTTTCAATATCCACTATGCTTGAATTTATCCTGTCCCTCTCCTCCAGCTTCTTCTTTATTGATGCCTCAAATGAGGAGTTTATTTCCTGGAATTTCCTGAGCTTTTCCTCATTCTCCTTGAGCTTAGATGAAAATTGACCTATATCCGCCTCCTTCTGTGATTTTTCATTTTTAAGCTTCTCCAGGGTAATCTCAATATTCTGTAGTGTCTTTCTGTGTGTGTCTATCTCATGGTCAAGATCCTTGAGGATAAGATTCAACGTTCCATATTCCTTGTTTTTATTTTCAAGCTCATTTTTAATGAATCTGAGTTTATTCTGTAGCTCTTCGGGTGCATTCTCGCTCATCCTTATTGTTGCAGAATTGTAATCCTTCTCTATGAATTCAAGCTTTTCAAGCTCAACCTTCAACCTATCCTCAAGCTCCTTCAATCTGCTGGTGAGCGAATCCCTTTCCGCATATTTTTTCTTGAGGTTATCATTGAGCTTCTGAAGCTTTTCCCTGTTTTCCTTTATCACCCTCTCGTATACAGATGGATCCTCAAATCTCTTTGATGAAAAATCCTGTAAGATCTTACTCACATCATCAAGTTTCTTTATTATCTCATTGTATTCATGTAACAGGGAGTCCTTCCTCTCCATAGCGGATCTAAGTTCTCTGCTTATACCATCCATATCACCCAGCAGCTGAGATCTTTCATTCCTCTGGACAAGACCTCCCGTTATTGCACCACTTGCCTCTATAAGCTGTCCATCAAGTGTAACTATCCTTACACCGCCCATGAGCCTCCTTGCGGTACCTAGATCCTGGACTATGACCGTATCACCGAATACATACCAGAGAGGTCCCTCTATCTCCTTATCGTAACTAATTTTTTCAAGCACAAGGCCAATACATTTCTCATCCTTTGTAGCAAGAAGGGCCTTTCCCCTAGGTCTACCGGGAACCATCTTGTTTATGGGCAGGAAAGTGGCAATTCCTTTTTTATTCTGTTTCAGGTAATCTATGCATACCTCTGCAACATCGTCATTGTCAACAACTATGGAATCAAGCCTGTTTCCACCAGCCACATCCACTGCAAGGGATAGTTCATCGGGGTACCTTATGAGTTCCCTCACCGTACCTCTTATCCCCCTGATTATGCCCTTGTCCCTTGCCTCAAGAAGGAAATATATGGCCTCCATATTCTTGTTTGATTCAACCCTTGCCTTTGACTTCTCGTATGATCTTGTGAGTGACAGTATTTTAGCCTCAAGATTCTGTATCTCATTCCTCAATTCAGCCTCCCTGTTCTTCAATGAATAGTAGAGATCCTGCATATCCTTGGATTTCTTCCTTGATTCCTGGTCATTTTTCTTTATCTCTGAAAGCCTCCACTCTGCATCCTTTATGTTGAGCTCTATGCTCTTTATTTCCTCCTCAAGGGAGGCTATCTCAATGTCAATCTTACCCGATGCCTCATTCTTTGCATTCAGTTCAGTTTTGAGTGATGCTACAATCTCCCTCTCCCTTGTAAGATCCTTCTGCCTTTCAAGTATGAAATTTTGAAGATCCCTCATCTCCCTTGATGAGCTTGATATACTCTCCTCCAGCTTGGTAAGATCATTTTTCATTGCATTTATTTCATTCTCAAGGGTTGACAATCTTTTGGAGCTCTCATTCCTTTTTTTCAATTTTTCCTCAAGTTCCCTGGCTATGGATTTCCTCTGTACCTCAAGTGATTTAATCTCATTAACTATCTCCTCCACCCTCGCCTGCAGATCCTCAATCTTCATCTTCTGCCTTCCAATCTCAAGCCTTAAATCATCCATGCTTGCCTTCAATTTAACCTGTTCCTCCGTTCCAAGCTTTGATATGTCCCTGTTAACATTTTCAAGCTCCTGGAGCATCTCCTGTCTCCTGTTTTCAAGTTCAAGGATACCCTTCTTTACATCATCGATCTGCTTCATTATATTGTTTATTTCCCTCTCATCACCCTCTATCTCACCCTTAATCTGCTGTATCTTTTTGTATTCAAGCTTTGCCTTTGACTCCTGAAGTTCCTTTTTAAGCTCCAGATACCTCAGGGCCACCTTTCTATCATTCTCCAGGTTTTTCAACCTTTCCTCTATCTCATTTATCAAAACCTCAATCTTTCCAATATTCTCCTCTGTTTCCTCCTTTTTCTTCTGGGCATCCAGTATCTGTTCATCGTATTTGGTTATACCAGAGATCTCCTCTAGTATTCTCCTCCTCTCGAAGGGTGACATCTCAACAATCCTCGTGACATCACCCTGCTGAACTATGTTGTATCCATCCGCGAATATCTTTGCCTTGGATAATAATGCTGTAAAATCCTGTAATTTTGCCTTTTCACCATTTATGTAAAAATAGCTATTGTAGTCCTCCTCATTTTCACTTTTTCTAACCACCCTTGTGAAACTCACCTCATCTGAATCTACGGGTATCTCACGGTCGGAATTATCAAACGTGAGTGTTACCTTACAATAATCTGCTGGTTTCCTTTCCTTACCTCCATTGAATATTAGATCAGTCAATCTCTGTGCACGTAAAACCTTTGAGCTCTTAGGCCCCAGAACAAAAAGTATGGCGTCAGATATATTGCTCTTTCCAGAGCCATTGGGTCCACTCACAGCAGTAAATCCTTTTTTAAATTCAATTATTGTTTTCCTGCCAAAACTTTTGAAATTCTCCATTTCCAATGATTTAAGGTACATACCATCACCCTGTCATATTATTGTCATCTACATGTATGATATAGAGATGCCATTATATAAACTTTTCCATTAAATCCCAGTGT
>PNIT01000031.1 GCA_002878135.1 Candidatus Aciduliprofundum sp. | reverse complement strand
GGATAATATTCATACCTATGGCCATAATGTCCTCAAGGAGAAATTCAGGGAATAAGTAGAATTATCCTGTAAAGTATGCCACCAAGGAGGATTGCCATGAATACCTCAGATAATGATATTATAGTAGCTGCCTTCCATCCTGAATATTTTATTAATGCTGCAACAGTTGCCACGCAGGGTACATATATCATAACAACGAATGCAAATACAAACATCTGAGCGGGTGTGAGTACAGATGCGAAATTTGTTGTACCCAGGAATGCTGAAAGCATGATTACTGTCATCTCCTTCCTCAGAAAGCCGAATATTAGCAGGAAACCTGTTATGGATGGAAGTCCTAGCCAGTAGACCGTAATGGGCTCAAGAGCCCTGTTCACTATGTCAAGTATGCCGTAAATATTCAAAAGGGCGATTAGAAAACTCCCTGCTATTATTACAGGTAGAGCTATACTGAAGAATGATTTTACCCTATACCAGCTTTCCTTAATAACACTATGGAGCACGGGTCTCCTGAAAGATGGTATCTCAAGAAGCATACCATGAGTTTTTTCCTTGAAAAACATAGAGGATATCTTTCCCACTATGAATATTAATGCAAAATCTATCAGGTATAGAAGAAGGGCATACTGTATACCCAGAAAATAGCCCACCACCCCCAGTATTACCACTGTCCTCGCAGAACATGGCACAAGGGATGCAATGAATGATGCTATTATTCTTTCTTTTTTATTTTCAAGTATTTTACAGGATATACAGGCAGGTACATTGCAACCAAAACCCAGCATTATGGGAAGAAATGCCTTCCCATTGAGACCCATCCTCATCATGAATGAATCCATCAGGTAGGCCATCCTTGGGAGGTAACCTGAATCCTCAAGTATGGTGAGCAGGACAAAGAGTGGAAATATGTATGAAAATACTATCTGAAGGGCTGCACCAATACCCCCTTCAAGTAAACCGTCCCAGAAAAGCCTTGAGATAATATTATCACCAAAATATGAAAAGTACCAGCCACCAATGTGTTCGAATAATATATCAAAGAATGATGCTATGTATGACCCTACAAAGAATACGATTGCATATATGGCCAGGATAGAGAGTGCAAGGAATATGTATCCAAAATATCTGTGAACAGTTATGTTTTCAAGTACATCCGTTATCCCTGCCTTTGATGGTGGTGTGAATATCTGTACACCATTGAGTATGTCGTTTACCTGAGCATACCTGAGGTGTGAAAATATATGGGAGATGTTTTCACCGTACATTACCTCAATCTCAGACCTGTATCTCAAAACCTTCCTCATTATACCTTCATCTGATGAGAATAAACCTATTATGTTTGCATCATTCTCGAGGAGCTTTATTGCATACCATCTTTTTGAGTATTTGGTCTCAATCTTTATTTCTTTTACAATATCCTCTATCCTCTTCTCAATCTCCTCTGGAAATTTTATCACCCTTGGAATTATATTTTTTTCTGAAACCTCTATGGCCTTTTTAATCAATTCATTTATTCCCTTGCCATAGATGGCAACAGTCTCTATGACAGGAACACCAAGTTTTTCCTCCAGTATGCTCTTTTTAATCTCTATACCCTTCTTCCTTGCCTGATCTACCTGGTTAAGTGCTATCACCATGGGCGTTCCCATCTCCATTACCTGAAGGGTGAGAAATAGATTTCTCTCAAGTATGGATGAATCAACAACATTGATTATGACATCAGGTCTCTCATTCATCAAAAAATCCCTTGTTACCTCCTCCTCCGGTGTATAGGTACTGAGAGAATAAACCCCGGGTAAATCAACAAGTTCGATTTTTCTGTTTAAATAGAAAAATTCACCCCTTGCCACCTCCACAGTCTTTCCCGGCCAGTTTGCTACCTTCTGGTGCTTCTTTGTAAGGAAATTGAATATAACGCTCTTACCAACATTTAGATTACCTATGAGGGCTATCCTTAGCCTCCGGGGCTCAACGGTGACATTTATCATCCCTTCCTCACCACTATACTCTTGGCTATATCTTCTCCAATGGCAAGATCACTACCTTTTATATTTACAATCATAGGTCCCCTCTTACCCAGGGATCTTTTAACTAGGATTGGTGTCTTTATAACAAAACCCATGTCCATGAGCCTCTTCACAAGTTTTTCATCACCATGTATGGTGACAACATATGCCCTTTCACCCTCCTCCATCTCTGAAAGAAGTTTAAGGTTTCCATTCTGCCTGTATCTGTAAAGTAATTCAGATATACCATTATAAACATCATCATCAATGACATGCTCTATCTTGCAGGCCAGATCATGAATTTTACTTT
>PNIT01000114.1 GCA_002878135.1 Candidatus Aciduliprofundum sp. | reverse complement strand
TCTAACTTCTTTATGCTCTTCTTCACTTGATTCATTTTCTTTGTTTTCTTCGTTTATTTCCTTTTTCTCTTCTTTCTCCTCCTGTTTCGTTATATTAAGTTGTTTTATCTCTGCCTGTTTTTCACTTTTTTCTTGTAATTCTTTTTCCTCATTTTCATGAGGTTTTTCTGAATCCTTGGATTTTTTAAAAAGCCATGTTTTAATTTTCATTCCTCATCACCATCCTTGGTCTCAATTTTTACCATGTATCCCTCTGAATCCATATCCTCATTGAACTCCTTTTTTAGCCCCTTCTGGTTAATGAGGAATGTCCCAAGATCGGAAATGTAGAGGAGGTCATATTTAGAGGAATTGAAGCTCCTCCAAAGTGATTTGATATTTTTCTCAAGAAGTATCAGTATTGCGTCGTCTGTAATCCCTAATAGTATGTTTGATGGATCATCAAGAAATTTGTTTAGGTTTTTCAGGTCTCTCATCTCAAGATCTGAAAGTGTAATTATTACCTCGTTTCTCTCCTCATCCATATCAAACCTGATCCTCATAACATCACTTCATCAGATTGAAAACATTCTCAGATTTCCTTTTAATATACGTTTTGATGAGTGTATAGTATGTCCCTATCAAAATCAATATCGTTGCTCCAAGTATCTTTGCCCCCCACTCAAGATACTGTGATAACGTATATATGGGCTTTTCTGTGTATTGTGCTTTATAGTAATTTGCCATTGTTGTATGCAGGATAGGGATCATGTGGTAGTTCCATATCTGCACCCCCTTGCCCGATTGGAGAACTATTGAAACATTTACCATGTTGAAACTCATATTCACGGAATAAGATGTGGTAAAAGAAAAGGATCCAGAATGGAGCAGGAGGCCATTCACATATATTGTGTATGTTGTTAAATTCCCAGGACCCGCATCTGAAAAGAACCTGAAGGTCCAATAGGGGTACATGAAAAAGCCTGACCCATTTTCAGGTATCGTGAGCATCTGGGGTTGCCCTGGAAACTGAGAGGTAATCTCAACATAGTATATGGTTTCGTTTGAGTTAGGCGTTGATATATTGTTCTGTATGCTTAAAAAATAGGCTATATTTTTCTCTTTCAGTTCATTAGGAGTATATGCATGACCGAGGGGGAAAACTTGCATTATAAGAATTGTATTAATCGCTATTATAATTATGAAAAATATTTTAATTGATTTATTAAACATACACTACCCCCATACCGAAGAACTTCTTAATGTAAGCAATCAAAGTATTCAGAGTGATGCCAAAATATGCCAAGATCACTATAAATATGACAAGGAGGAGAAGGAATAAAGCAAGATCGAGCAGGATGGATCCCTTTTCTTTTTTCAGCATTGTTTTATTAATTAACTCTTTAATTTTCATTCAGCTACCTCCTTATGAATTTTATAATTCTTCTGGAATTGCCATTTCCAATGCTATTTCACTCTTTGTTAGCTTATGGAAATTTGCCTCATTAATTCCTTGGATTATTTCGTGTGCAGTTTTCAATACCCTATCCAAGTTGTTTTCACCAAAATGCTTGTAACCCCCATTCTTCCACCAAGCTTTTAGATATGTTTTTGCATAGTTTTTAAGATCTATTCCATAGTTCTTTGCTACGAGATATGCCGTCAGTTCCGCTTCCAGTTCCTTTGCTTCTCTCGATAATTTTGTTTTATGATGCCCGAGCATCTCATGTGCTATTTCATGTAGAATTGTATTCACAGCCTCTTTTGTCTCTCCAGGGGCTTTTAGAACCTGTATTACTCCTCCATAAGAAACCCCTCTAGCATCTTTTACATTTCCCTCAATAACCTTGAAATGCTTCTCAGCAAATGCCTTTGCCATATTGTACATTTCTTCGTTGGTGGGTGAAATGTCCCATTCTTGGATTTGCTTTTTCTTAGGATCGGGTTCTACATCTTTCTTGTCATAAACAAAGCCAACCCTGAAGTTATGTGTATGTACAAATTTATTCTGGAATTTTTCATTGACAAGGTGTTCTATCATCTCATCTGAAAGACCCTCTGCCCTCTTTTCCTCTATGAACTTAAGTACTTCCCCTGGCATTACCTTTTTTCCTCCTCCTATTGGAACTAGAATAGGAATACCTTTTGCATCTTTTTTGAGCTTATAGCCAAATCTATTCCATTCCTGCTCACTTCTCACAATTGTAAAGTGTGGATCATGTGATTCTATTAGTATTGCATTGAAAGGGCTGTAATCTGAGAGCAGGCCCGTGTATCTGCTTAATGAATCCATTAATACTTCTAGATCGGATATTTCCAACATTTCTTTTAGTATCTCTCTTGCCTCCTTTTCAAGCTCTTTCACATACTCTTTT
>PNIT01000139.1 GCA_002878135.1 Candidatus Aciduliprofundum sp. | reverse complement strand
ATATTTTCAGTAAATATGGCATATTTTATTAAATTTTCTAGAAAATGTTCTCATCAGAAAAATATTTTAAAATGGTCGAATATGCCTTAGGCCAAAATAGAATGTGAAAGGGATCATAAACTAAAAAGATGAATAAAATTTTAAACGGGAACCAGGAATGGATACATTTTAATATATCATATAATTTCCATATAGCATGGATCAAGTGGTAAAGCCATTACAGGTACTTCAGAATTCGCTAAATAAAAATGTACTGGTATGCGTAAAGGGTAATAAGGAGTACAGGGGCATACTTACGGGCTATGATCAGCATATGAACCTTGTACTCAAGAATGCTGAGGAATTCTCAGATAATCAATCAAGGGGAACATTTCCTGTTGTCGTTGTGAGGGGCGACAACGTAATATATATTTCTCCATCATAATGAGGTGAAAAGAGATGGGATCAGGAACACCGGCAATGGGGAAAAGAAATAAAAATAAAACACACATAGTATGCAGGAGATGTGGTCATAAGACCTATAATGTGAGGGAAAAGAGGTGCTCCCATTGTGGATTTCCCGCCCCTAGGTTACGCCGTTATTCCTGGGCGAAAAGGAAGTGAAAAGTGCGGCGTAACAGGATTCAAGGTAAAGGGGAATGCTATACCTTACCTATACTATTCTTTAAGGGCCCTTCAGCATAGGGGCCAGGAATCTGCCGGCATAGCAATATACAGGGACAGGATAATATCGCACAGGGGGATGGGCCTTGTACATGAGGTTATAACAAGGGATGTTCTTGATCAATTTTCATCCGGAACTGGTATAGGGCATGTGAGGTATTCAACAGCTGGTTCTTCAACAATCATGAATTCACAGCCCATAGTTGTACACGGCCAGGCGGGTGATATGGCAATAGCACACAATGGGGAGATATCAAATGCTCAGGATCTCAAGGATTACCTGGAAAACAGGGGAATTTCATTCAATACGGAATCGGATACTGAGGTTATAATCAGGCTACTCTCATTCAACATAAGCAGGTCCTCCAATCTAATAGATGGAATAAGGAGAACCATGTCCATGCTCTCCGGGTCATATTCTCTTGGTCTCCTTATAAATGAAAGGTTATTTGCAATAAGGGATCCCCTTGCAATAAGACCGCTTGTTCTCGGCAGGGTGAATGGTGGTTATGGTTTTGCATCTGAGAGTGTTGCATTCGATGCAGTAGGTGGTGAAGTTATCAGGGATGTGGCTCCAGGAGAGATAGTGGAGATAGGTGAGGATGGAATCACCTCCTATTTCTCAGAAAACAGGGAGAAGCACACAGCCCATTGCATGTTCGAGTATGTTTATTTTGCAAGGGCGGATAGCACCATAGATGGAAAAAATGTATATAATGTGAGGATGCGTCTTGGAAGGATACTTGCAAGGGAGAGCCCGGCGAAGGCGGATGCTGTTGTACCCGTTCCAGACTCAGGAAGGGCCCATGCCCTTGGATATTCACAGGAATCCGGCATACCATTTGCAGAGGGACTGATGAAGAACAGGTATGTGGACAGGACGTTCATCATACCTGACCAGTCTGGCAGGGTGCAGGAGATACAGATAAAGCTAAATCCTGTCAGGGAGATTATTTCAGGTAGGAGTATAGTCCTTGTTGATGATAGTATTGTAAGGGGAAATACAATGAAAAAGATAGTAAAATTGCTCAAGGATGCGGGCGCAAGGGAGGTACACGTCAGAATAGGCTCACCTCCCATAGTTTCACCCTGTTACCTCGGTATTGATATGAAAACAAGGGACCAGTTCATTGCCCATGGTAAGGGCGTTGAGGAGATAAGGAGGGAGATAGGGGCAGATAGCCTTTCATACCTGAGCATAGATGGTCTTGTTGAGGCAATAGGTTTTGAAAGGGATGATCTATGCCTGGGCTGCCTCACTGGCATATACCCCGTGAGAATAAAGGGTGAGAAATACAGGTGGCAGAAGGAGCTTGAATCATTCTGAGAGAATCTTCTTTGAATTCTCCAGGAATTCCATATTCTTCTGCCTTGAGAAATAGTCAATCCTAGCAGCAATGGCTATCCTGCAGGCAAGGGACCTTGCATTCCTTCCCCTTTCCCTGGAGTTGTGCACCAGAGGGTGTTTGAATATAACACCGTGCTTTGGTCCCGGCACTGATTTCTTCTTTGATATGAAGAATGCCTTGCCCGCACCCAGGATCTGTATCCTGCTCCCCGGCATCATGGCAAGGTTTTTCAGGCCACCAGCTATGGATATAAGCTCGGCGCCAAGCAAAGGGCCCGCTATGGATGTGAGGTTGGGACAGCATTCCTCCATCTTATTCCTTATGAAAGATTCTACAGATTCCTGCAGGTCACCAATTGAAGAATAGTTCCTCTTAACAGCATCGAACACACTGTCAGATCTTTTTTCCATGATATACTTTATGAGAGCCCTTTCATCAAGCCTGTACCTGGTGAATGGTTCATAGATATGGTGCCAGTCCAGCATATGCATCTTGTAAACGTTAGAAAATTTCTCAAGATCCTTGAGGAATTTCCAGGCCTCTATTATCAGAAGTTCATTCCTGTCCATTGAATCTATTAGCTTAATGCCGTACATTATAAGTGCCTCATGCAGGAGATCATCCCCCCTATCCCCCTTCATCACCACCTGTGGTCCATATCTTGAATAGAAATCACCCAGGAAAGAGAAATCCCTTTCCCTTATCATTAGGAATATCTCTGATAACCTTTCAGGATCGTTGGGGAACTGGAATACCTCCGTCCTGTCTTCACCAATGCCAACGGCCCTGTTCCAGTAAACATGGATCATGTGTGAATTGATAATAAAATGGACTTAAAAATTTATGCCTTCTTCCAGGTCCTCGGGTATTTTCCCCTCTCAACTATCACAGTCTCCATCCTTACAAAGGGATCCCTGGAAGAAACATCAAAATTGCCAGTTACCCTACCCACGGATATAAGTTCATCATCCCTTGAGAAGACTGCCACAGGCGAATTCATGTAAATGTTACCCTCTATCCTCTCAACACCCGCAGAATAGAGTGGTGCCCCATTGGCTATCGCCTCTATTGCGCTGTCCTTCACATAAATCCTGGAAAGTCCCTTCACTATCTCCTTCCCCGGCCTGAGTATCTTCCTGAGCATATCATCCTTTCCCTGCCTGTAGAATTCAACAGCATCCTTGAGATCCTGGAGTGTGTATGCCTCATCCTCACCAATGTGGCCAGTCCTTGTCCTTCTGAGCTCCACAAGATTGCCACCTGTCCCTATGGCATCGCCAAGGTCCACGCAGAGTGTCCTTATGTATGTTCCAGATTCAGTTGAAACCCTGAAGAGTATTTCCCTGCCTTCCATCTCAAGAATATCAAGTTCATATATACTTCTTTTCCTGAGCCTTCTTGAAACAGCGGCCCTGACAGGGACCATCTGGTATATCTCGCCCCTGAACTCTGAAAAAACCTCCCTTATTCTACTTTCCTGAGCATCACCATGCAGACGCATGAGTCCAACGTACTCCTTGTCCTGGAGATGGAGGATGTTTATGATCCTTGTGGCCCTGTTTATGCCTATGGGGAGAACACCAGTGACGTGTGGATCCAGTGTACCAGCATGTCCAGTCTTTTTAACACCAAGTATATCCCTCACCCATGCGCTTACCTGATGGCTGGTGGGCCCTAGAGGCTTGTCAATTACAACGAATGAAAACTTCAGAAGATCTTCTATCTTTTCCAAGATTTAACACCCTCCAGCACCTGGTCTGCCACTTCCTCAGGGGATAGATAATCTGTGTTTATGACAAGATCGTATATTGAAAGATCCCTGAAGTTTATCCCATAGTATTCAAGGTACCTCCTCTGTTCACTCCTCTCCCTGAGTATTATCTTATCAATGGTAGTTCCCGGATCCCTGTTCTTTATCCTCTCATACCTCTTCTCAAGGCTTGCATCAAGATAGACCTTGAAGGCCTCTATATTATTCCTCAGGGCAAACCAACCGGCAAGCCTTGAATCCACCACCATGTTTCCGTCCTCCCTCATCCTTCCAAGTATGAATTCATCCACCTGCCTGTCTATGTCTGGGTTTTTTTCCGCATAGAGGCTGAAGGATTCAAGGTCCATTCCATACCTCCTTGAAAGTGACCTGAAGACATCACCGCTTGATATGAGGGGAAAATCGAGCCTCCTTGATATTATCCTTGCAACGGTTGTTTTACCCGAACCAGGCGGACCGCTGATTATTATTATCATAGCTGTCTTAATCTCTTCCTGAATTCATAAAGCTTGAATATATAGGTAACAAAATAACCCAGGGGTATGGTGAAGAATGTGTAGAGTATGAGCCAGTTCGGAAAGAAGGAGAATCCTCCGGTTATGTCTATGTTCATGGCCCAGGGTGTATTGAAAAGTTTTACCTGTGCATGTGCAAGGAAATAGTAAAGCCAGCTGAATATGGCTATCACTATCACCATGGTGATGAGACTGGGCTTCATCTGGTCCTGCTGGGATTTCATCTGTTCCATCATTATCTTCTGCTGTATCTTCCTGTACTTCTCAAGCTTACCCATGTCCCTGGACCTGTAGGCCTCCCTTATCTTCCTTGATATGTATCTTGTCTTTTCCTGCAACCTTGCCATCTGGAACCAGTCTATGAAATAATGCCTTGCATACATGTTTATTATGGTAAGGAAAAGGCCGGCGAAGATCATGGTGAGTATGGGGAATCTTCCACCAAACCCTAGGAGCGGTGTGAAGACAAAGCCCACGCCTATGGCGAATGCATCCCTCACCTCAGGTATTATGATTATGAACATCACAAGCATGAGTATGACGAAATACATCCCCGAATATGATGCTGAAAATCCCTTCTTCTCATCCATTTTTAATCATTCCAAGTAAAACCTCTACTGCCTCATTAACCTTTCCTTCCTCATTCCTGATTATGACAACAGTGGCTCCTGTAAGTGTTGCGCATGATGCGGCAAAGAATCTGTTCATTTCCTGATGCATCTCTATGTCAGCCTCAGTATCGCTGTCCCTGTATCTTGTGGAGTCCTTCCTTCTCCTTCCAACTATTGATGAGGGATTTGCCTCAACAAGAACGAGCATGGAGGGCCTGAGCGCCCTGAGAACCCATTCAGGTAGTCCTGGAAGGAATCCTGCGGGTGTCTTTATGCTCATATGTGTGTCAACTATCACGTTATCCATCCTTCCTATCTCCTCACCTGCAAGCCTCTGTAGATCCCTCTGCCTTTCAACAGGGAGTTTCCTTATCTCATCCCTGTTCCTTACACCAATGTCCCTTGCCTTTTCAAGCATTATGTCACCGAAGTTCACTATCCTGTATTTTGCCTCCTTCGCCACGCCTTCCATTATGGTTGATTTTCCCACACCTGGTACACCTGTCACAACAATCCTCATAACTCATCCCTCGAAGAATTGCCTAATCACGGGGTGCATCTCCATCAGCTGTTCCCTTCCCATGGCCTCGTAGAACTGTATTATTATTCCAACGGTAAGCAGGACACCTGTACCTGTGGTATTACCAACAGTACCTATGAGACCTGCAAAGGCCGCCAGGGCGCCGACGGCAGCACCGCTGAATATTGTTATGGGCGGAATATATTTGTTAAGTATATTCTCAATAACCTTTGGTTCCCTCCTGAAACCAGGTATCTGCATTCCACTCCTGAGTATCTGTTTTGCAACTGCCTCAGCATTCATGTTTGTTGTATCTATCCAGAACTTTGCAAAGAGTATGCTCATACCTATCATGAAGACAACAAATGCAACAACGTGCATTATGAACTGGAATGTTGAATGGCCGAGGAATGCATTTGAATATGCGCTTGGCTCCATAAGTGGCAGGAGCCATTCACCAAGTCCATTTATGTTGTTCAGGTAGTATGCAAGACCCCCTATTGGTGTGGACTGCTGAATGCCAAGTGCCTGGGCCTGTTCAGGGGTAGGATAAACACCGAGCCAGGGGTTATGGCCAAGGAGTGGAACGTGTGAGAGTGCAGGGTTTGTCCAGAATATGAGTGACCACATGGTGATGTTTGCCATCAGGGCGGATGTGAGTATCACGGGGATGTTTGATGCATAGAGCAGCTTGATTGGGTACCTGCCCCTTGCACCCCTTACCCTCTCATGCGCAAGTGGAAGTTCTATCTTTGTACTCTCTGTCCATGCCACTATGAGGAATACTATGATCACACCAATCAGGGAAACAAGGCCATTTGGCATCCTGAAAAGGAGTGTTTCAATGCGCCCATTGTAAAGATCGGATGCTGAGAAATGTGAAAGAAGGTAGACAGCACCTGGAATTGCACCGCTGGGGGGATTGTATACGGAGACTGGCTGGGAGGGGTTTGTGGGTATCCAGTTTATTGTACCCGTAATTATGGCCTGGGAAACACCAGCAGCTATGAACAATGAAACACCAGAGCCTATTCCCCATTTGCTCACAAGCTCATCCATGAGGAAGAGAACGTATGAGCCGAAGAAAAGCTGAAGAACAATGAATGTATCCGCCAGGAAATTACCATGGCCTGGCCAAACATTGTTCAGTGAATTTACGAATGCTGAATCTGGCGTCAGGTATCCGAATACCTGCGGTATGGCCTCTACGAATATCATTATTATGACAAGAAGCTTCTGGACACTCTGGTAGATTGCCTGATCCTCATGGTCACCCAGGTCAAGGTTTATGAGCTTTGCACCAACGAACAGCTGCATTATTATGCTTGCCGTAACTATGGGGCCTATCCCGAGGTCAAGGAGTGATCCCTGGGCACCAGCCATTATTGCCCTGAATGAGGAGAATACATCTATCATGGTTGATGTGTTCAGTCCGTAGATGTAGATGTTCGTGAGTACGAAGTAAAGTATAAGCACAAGGCCGGTCCAGAATAGCTTTTCCCTGAACCTGACATGCCTCTGTGGTTTCTTGATTATTGGGAGCTTCTCCACGAGTGGCTTGAGCCCATATAGCTTGCTCTTCTTCTCCCCCTTGTATGAGGCAACAAGATAGGTCATATAGAAAAGTGGTGCAACAAGAAGGACAAAAACAAGTGTATCTATCCAGTCCTTCTCTATGGATGAAGCAAATGCCTGAAGTGAGATCAATGAACCTGCCAAATATGTCTGATATGCATAGAGTACGAATATGAAGATTAGTGCAATAACTATGCCAACAGATCTGTTCCTCGGTATCTCCTCTTCAGGCATTGGGTTCTACCCCACCACCCGCTTCCTTCAGTTTCTTCAACGCAAGTGCACTTACCTTGGGTACCTTCACAAATATCCTGTTCTCCACCCTTCCTTTTCCCAGGAGTTTTGTATATCCCGCTGCCACGAGATCCACATGCCAGACGTCATTCTCCTTCCTTGCATAACCAAGGTCGGAGAATACTGGAAAATTCTCCTGCAACTGATCTATGTTTATTGCCACCTCTGGCCTTGAAGGATGGTGGCTCGTGAATCCATGCCTTCCCCAGTGTTCCCTGTAGTACTTGTTCAGCCATATCCACTTATGCTTACCAAGACCTGCGAAACCCCTTCCTCCCTTGAGGCCATGGCCCCTTCTTCCCTTCATACCGTGGCCATGTCTCCTGTATCCCCTGAACTTCCTACCTCTGCTGTAAGACATCTATATCACCATCATCCTTTTTATAAGTTCATTTATATGTTTCTGCCTGTACCCCAGGTCACCCTTCTCATTGAATGACCTCTTGGTGTTTTTAAAACCACCCCTGGGCGGGTTCAGCCTGAATACAGGCTTTATATCAGGGAGTTTATCATACCTCACCTTCTTCTCAAGTATTGCATCAGCAAGCTCCTCAAATGAAGTGAAGTTGAGTTTCTTCAGATATTCAAGGTCTATGGGTCTGTCTCCTACAAGCCTTCCCTTCTTTGCTATTAATTCTGCAAGTGTTTCCCTATCAATCTCACCCCAGGTTATGTAATCCTTTGCCTTCCTCAGCATACCATCATTTACCCTGTTCTTTGGAAGTAGTACCAGGTGGTTTACCCTTGTGAGCCTCAGATATCTTAGGGTCTGAACAACATCCCTGTTAACGCCTGCCCTCCCCCTAATCCTGATGACTGCGTACATCCACACCACCACCCCTGTATATGGCAAGGTTTAGAGTTATCTTTTCATTCATCTTCATGGATGATGTTTGTTTGAGGGCATTGTATGCGGCTATTGCATAGTTTACCGTTGTCTTTGTATGGCCTTCAGTGAATCCCCAAGCATCCTGTATACCTGCCAGCCTCAGAACATCCTTTGCCACATCACCCACCGCCAGACCCACACCCCTCGGTGCGGGTTTGAATATTACCCTGACAGATCCAGATGATCCTTCCACCTTGAATGGGAGTGAATGTGGCCTGTTGCATCCGCACTCCCAGGAACCGCATCCTCTTTTTATCTCTATTATGTTCAGCTTTGCATCCTCTATTGCCTTCTTTATTACAGGGCCCACCTCCTTCCCCTTTGCCCTCCCTATGCCAACAAAACCATCCTTGTTACCTATGACAACAGTAACTGCAAATTTTGTTCTCCTACCTGAGTCAGTCATCCTCTGGACCATCTTTATGTCCACCACCTTCTCCTCAAGGTTCGGAAGGAGCATGTCCACTATCTGCGGTTCCTTCAGGGGTAACCTTGTGGCAAGTGCCTGGGACATGCTTGTTATCTTTCCCTCATAAACGAGCTTTCCCAGCTTTGTTTTTGGTATCCATCCTGCATTCTCTTCCATATTATACCACCATCTTCTCCTTTATCTGATCAACAACCTTTTCTATCTCATCGTTCAGATGCTTACCCTTCAGCCTTTCCTCATCGGGCTCAGTCTCCTCACCATGGGGTATATCTATGCCCGCATCTATAAGACCCTTCATTGCTGCATATATCCTGCCACCCTTTGTTGGCTTGAGGAGACCTGAATCAAGAACAGCATTCTCTATCTCAGCCTTCTTTGCCCTCAGACCCGCAAGATAGCCTGTTAGATATGCGGCAGGAACGGACTTTGTTGAAAACTGCCATCCAAATTTTTTGAGTTCGCTGGATATGGCTCCAGCAACTATCCTGTCACCCACCTCATCGTATATGGCTATCTGCACTATAGTATTTTTAAGCGTTTTCCTTACCACTGCCCTGGGCATGCCTGATTTGAGGAGTGCAAGCCTCTTCCTGTAATCCGTCCTGTTCTCCCTTCTCCTCCTGAATTTAACATGGTACCTTGGTCCATCGCTCATTTCAATACCCCCTTGAGATGAAGAAGTAGATGTGCCCTGCTCCTGAACATTCCACCCTTTGCGTAGAGGTAATACCTCCTGTATGTTTTCCTGTCTATCTTACCCTCATTCTTGAGTTTCCTGAGTTCGTCCCTGACCGCCCTTATTGTCTTGATCCATCTCTCCTTCCTTCCAAGCCTTGCATACTTTGTTCCCTTCCTTGATCCAGGGCCTGTCCTGAGACCCTTCTTCTTCTGTTCCTGCTTTTTCCTAATCCTTGATCTCGAATTTCCCTTCTTTGGAAGCTTCCTGATCACGCCCTTCTTTATGAGGATCCTAATGTCTTCCCTTGTTATTGCCTCAGATACATCATCAAGGGCCTTGGGATCTATGTAAACCCTGGATTTTCCACACTTTAGTATCTTGGATGCCAGCTCCTTCTGGAAAGTCAGGTCCATCTAGCGCACCTCCCCGAAATTCAGTACCCTGAAGCCCTTTTCTACAGCATTCCTGTAAATCTCAATCTTCTTTCTCCTTCCGACGGTGGAGGCAATCCTCACCGCATCTACTGCGGGATCAAGGGACTGGAGTTCCTTCAAATTATGGACGAGAACATCCCTGTATCCTGAGGGATGAAGGTATCTGACCGCCCTGGGACCCCTGAATCCAGAATCAACCACGGGTGGCCTGTATTTCCTGTGTTCCCTCATCTTTGAATGCTTTCCCTTGGGCCTCCTCCATGCTGTGCCAAGCTTCTTGTACCTGAACCATTCCTGCCTCCTGAAGAGGGGCCTCTTCCTTGCCATCTCAACCTTGAGCTTGAATAGCCTCATTAAATTATTATCAAGTTTTCTCATTCTCAATCACCCTTGCTGATTATGTATATGCCATCCTGAAAGACCCTTGGGTCATAATCCTTTATCCTGGTGGCCCTTTCTATGTTTGCTGCGGTCTGTCCCACCTCTTCAATGTTTATGCCAGTGACGGTAACTATGTCATTCTTTACCTCAACCTTGCAGTTACCGAATATCTCAGCCCTCCTGGGTCTCTTCTCACCCAGGAAGTTCTCTATCAGGATCTCCTTTCCCTTTATGCTCACCTTTATGGGGAAATGTGCATAGACTATCTTAAGCCTGTATTCATAACCCTCCATGACACCCTTCACCATATTCCTCACGTGTGCATTCCAGGTGCCGGCGAGTGCAAGCTCCCTTCTCCTTGGTAATTCACATTCTATCACTATTGAATTACCTTCCTGCCTCATGCGCACCCTGTCATCGAGGAATTCCCTCTCTATCTCACCCTTGGGTCCCTTCACCCTGAGCCTGCCATTCTCCAGGTGGAATGAAACACCCTCGGGCGCATCTATCCTGTAAACAAGATTCTCACTCACTACCATGTTCAAGCACCTCAGTAGACATAGGCTATCAATTTTCCTCCCAGTCCGTTCTTCTTCGCCTCTGAATGTGTCATCAGGCCCCTGTTTGTTGATATTATCAGTATGCCGAAGTCCTGTGCTGGAAGGTACCTTGCCTCGAATTTTTCAATCTCCTCCCTCTTCACAGAGAACCTTGGCTTTATTGATCCACAGCTGTTTATGGAGGGCTGTAGCCTTACCCTGAAGACCCCGCCCCTGCTGTTATCAAGGTACTCAAAATCCTTAATGTAGTTGTAATCCTGCATAATCTTGAGTACCCTTCCTATGAGCTTGCTTGCAGGCCTTATTTCAACCTCCATCTTTCCAACGTTAACCGAATTCTTTATCTTGCTGAGTGCATCACTCAGCGGATCATTCTGCATTCACATCACCTCACGAATATTTTTTGAAGCCAATCTCCTCTGCCACTTCCCTGAAGCACTGTCTGCAGAGATGCAGACCATATCTTCTGACTATACCCCTTTTCCTTCCGCATCTCTCGCATCCCTCTACCCTTCCGAACTTCTTCTTTGGTCTCAACTTTGGCTGCGCCACCTACTTCACCTCCAGAATCTCAATACCGAATTTATTCTTCATGAATTCCATGGCCTCCTCCCTGCTCACCCTTTCCTTCCTTGGTAACTTTCTCCTGTTAACAAGCCTTGCTGTTACCCTGTGTCCGCATCTCCTCCTGAAGCTCACGCTAATGTCCATACCAAAAATGCCAATCTCTGGATCGTACTTTATACCCTCGAAGCTCGTGTAATCCCTAATGCCGAAGCTGAGACTTCCTGTCTCATCAAAGGAGTACTGGGGAAGCTTGAAATTCTTCACCCATAATGCCCTTCTGAGGAAGTCCTCAGCATCCTTCTTCCTGAGTGTTACCTTTGTCCCAATTGGCTGCCTCTTCCTTATATTGAAATCCCTTACCGTTTTTTTGGCGATGGTCTGAACGGGCTTCTTTCCGGTGAGTATCTCTATCACCTTTTTTGCCTTCTCTAGCTTCTCACCACCCTCACCGACGCCTATGTTGATTACCACCTTTTCAATTGTTACCTCCCTTGTGGGATTATTCATTCAGACCTCACCTCCGGCAGCTGCACAAGGGGTTTTATTGTACCCACAGGGAAAACGTTGTACCTTGCGGTTTCAAAACCCTCCTTGAACCTTACCATGTTTGGTGTTATTGCATTAACCACCTTGTAGGATTCTATCCTACCAATCCTTCCAACATTCTTTCCGCCTATTATGAATGCATATGTATTCTCTGCAAGGGGTATGTGTGATATTATCTCCCTCTTCTCAAGGTCTATCTGCAGGGAATCACCTGTACCATAGACCTTTCTGTCCATTATCAGATTTGTACCATCGTGCAGATGGTACTGGAATTTTCCATCCTTTACAGTGGATATGTCCTCTATCCTTGAGAGCTTCCATTTTGCATCCTGTTCCTGTATCTCCACAAGCCTGAGCCTTCCAAGTGTATCGTAAAGCACCCTGTAGTATCTCTTTATGCTGGGTATTGAAAGCACATCCATGAAACCCACAGGGAATTTATGGTCAGTTATTATTTTTCCATTCACCTGAACCGCCCTGCTTGCAAGTATCTTCTTCGTTTCCCACATGGTGTCGGATAGATGCAGATAATCCCTCAGTATAAGTCCAAGGGCTATGCTCTTTTCATTGGCGTGGGGGCCTGCCCTTGGCTTTGTGGCAAACTTGAACTCCTTTCTAGGAACCTGGATTGCTCTGCTCAGGTCCAGTCTCTTTAGATGCTTGCTCAACATTCTCACCTTCCTCTATTACCTTATTCTTCATCAAGGCTACCTTTTTAATCTTCTCAAGCCTCAATTTATCGGAAAGATCCAGCTTTGTGATTACAACATTTGATGCATCGATCCATCTCGGCTTCTGCTTCTTATCAGCCTTGTCAATGAGAACACCCTCAACATTTATCTTCATCTTCTTGAGGTCAACATTTGATACCTTTCCCTCAAATCCCTTGAAATTTCCCCTCAGGATCTTTACAGTATCCCCCTTCCTGACGGGCAGGGATCTAATTCCATACCTCGCATAGAGCTCATCGCTGAGGTGAGATGATATCATCTTCTCCCTGCGATGTTTTGGCGAATTGTATAAAGCCTTCCTTACCTTGCCTGGTTTTACCATATTAACACCTCAAATTATTGTTGATGCTATGGCGGCTATCCTTGGCCACCTTTCCGCTGCCTCCCTTGAGACAGGTCCCTTTATCTCTGTGCCCTTGGTCTCACCGGTATCGGTGATTATTACAGCTGCATTGTCCTCGAACTGTACCATGGTGCCGTCAGGTCTCCTGAATGGTCTTCTCTGCCTCACGATAACAGCCCTCATCACCTTCTTTCTTGTATCCGGTGTACCCTTCTTAACACTCACCACAACTGCGTCGCCCACACCCGCTGCGGGCTGCCTGCTCTTTGTACCATGGTATGCAAGTACAGTTATTATCTGGACAACCTTCGCCCCAGTATTATCCGCACATTCTATCTTTGCGCCCGTTGGCAAACCCCTTGTCTGCCTTCCTGCAAGTGCCTTCATCCTAATCACCCCTCAGCTTCTCAATTGCAACGAATGAAACTGTCTTTGATATTGGCCTGCACTCCATGAATCTTATAACATCCCCTTCCTTTATCTCCAGGCAGTCTGGTGCATGAACGTGATACTTGCTCCTCCTTTTCTCATACCTCTCGTACTTTTTATTATAATGCAGATAGTCCCTGACAACAACAACCGTCCTCATCATCTTTGCGCTCACCACCCTTCCCTCAAGCATCTGACCCCTTACCTTCAGATTACCGTGGAAGGGGCAGTTTGGATCCTTGCATTCCTTTACAGGCTCCTTTACCTCAATACCTATGTTCTTCATCTCCTATCACCCCTGGATATCCTCTCAACAGGCCTTCCAAGTAGCTCCCTGCCATAGAATATCCTTCCATCTATCATGAGATTAACTGTGTCCTTGGGTATTACGAGTTTCTTCCTTCCCATTATGATAAGTGTCTTCTTAGTTTCATCTATTATCCTTCCCTGTATGCCCACCATGTTGGGATTTGAGGATTCTATTATCCTGGCCTCCTTTCCAATTATGTTTACCCAGGTCATATCCTTACCCCCTTCTCCCTCAGCACTGTCTTTATCCTGGCTATCTGCCTCCTCAGGGATTTCACCTTACCAGGGTTGTGCGGTGCACCTCCCATTGAGGATAGACCCCTCTCATTCAGAAGCTCAGAACTGAGATCCTTGAGCTTCTTCATTATATCCTCATTGGACAGATTCCTTAGGTCCTTCGCCCTTATCTCCTTCATCTTTAACTTCCTCCTTTGGTTCTATTATTGTAATTTCATCAGGTAACTTTGCATCCGGGGGCAGAATCTTCACCGTAACTCCTATTATACCGGGCTTTGTCTTCGCAACTGCAAATCCTACCTTTACCTGCTCCCTTGGCTTTCCAGCATACTTTATCTTACCTGCCGTAATCTTTTCCCTCTTAGCCCTGTCACCACCAAGCTTGCCGCTTATTATCACCTGTGCTCCCTTTGCCCCAGAATCCATGATCCTCTTTATGGTTGAATGCGCTGCCCTCCTGAAATGCCAACCTGTCTCGAGGGCTACGGCAAGCTTTTTTGCCATTATCTGTGCATTCAGGTTTGGGTTTGGATCATCCTTCACCTCAATCTGTGGATTCTCAATCTTGAATTTTGTTGTCATGAGGTCAGTGAGATCCTTTATCTTTGTACCCTTTTTTCCTATGATGAGACCAGGCTTATCCACCTGCAGAACTATCCTTGTTCCCATTGGTGTCCTCTGTATCTCGAGGCCACCGAAGCCCGCATTGTCAGCAAACCTCTTTATGTATTCCTTCAGGAGAAGCCTCTTTACATTTTCCTGAACAAACTTCTTTTCATCCATAACTATGCCTCCCTCACTATTATCTCAAAATGCACCCTCTCCTTGAAGAACTCTGTGCTCCTTCCCTGTGCCCTTGGTATATACTTCTTCACTGTCCTTCCCTTTTTTACAACAAGGGAATGTATGACAAGGCTATCCGTATCCAGATCCTGGTTCTCTGCATTTGCCTCCACGTTCTGTATGAGCTCAAGCATGTACCTGCAGACCTTCACAGGATACCTGCCTGGACCCATCCCCCTCCTGTGAGAGACTGAATCAAGGTGCCTCCTGAAGGGTATTGCTGCCCTCTTCTCTATTACCTTCTCCAGGTATTCCTTCGCATCCTGGAGCTTCATGCCCCTCAGGAACCTGGCCACCTCGAGGGAATCCTTTACGGATACGTTCACATCTATCAGCCTTGCCCTTGCGGATTTTTTAGGCATTTCCTTAACTGTATATTCCATCATTTTCATCCCTCACTTCAAAGGCACGTACTTGGATGATCTCGTTGCACCTACACCCGGGCTTGAGTGCTTTACCTCCTTCCTTGTAAGTGCAAATTCACCAAGGTAATGCCCGATCATCTCAGGCTTAATCTCAAACTCTATGAAATCCTTACCATTGTGCAGCTGTACTCTCTTTCCTATGAAGGAGGGGAGTATAACCATATCCCTGACGTGAGTCTTGACCACCTGTACGTCAGGGTCGGATAGTTCCTCAAATGCCTTCATCTGTTCACTGTTCCAGCCGCGCTTCAGGGATCTCCTCACCCTGGCCGGCATTATGGGTATGAGTTCCTCAAGCTTCATGTTCATTAGCTCTTCCAAAGTATAGCCCCTGAATGTGAATTCCTTTGCCCTCTCAAGGGCAAGCTTCCTCGATTTTCTTACCCTCCTCCTGGCACTCTTTTCCGATGTTACCATCTTCTTTGCCATATCTTAATCACCTCTTTCTCTTCCTCTTCGGAGCGAACCTGCCCACCTTTCTTCCGGGCGGTGTATTCTTTGAGACCGTGCTGGGCCTGCCTATGTGCTGGTGGTTCCCTCCACCATGCGGATGGTTAACAGCATTCATTGCAACACCCCTTACAGTGTAGGGTTTCTTTGCCCTGCTGCTGAGTGCATGTATCTTGTTACCCGATTTCAGGAATGGCTTATCACCCCTGCCTGCACCCGCCACCGCACCTATGACTGCCCTGCACCTTGGATCCAGGAGCTTGAATTTTCCAGAGGGTAGCTGAACGGTTGTCTTCACACCATGTGAAACTATTGTTGCAAATGATCCTGCAGTTCTTACAAGCCTCCCTCCATCGTTTGGAAGGAGCTCAATGTTATGTATGGGCACACCCTCGGGTATGCTACCCAGGGGAAGTATGCTCCCCTCCTTAATGGGTGCATTCTGTCCCACGTATACCTTATCACCTATTGCAATGCCGGATGGAGCAAGCATGTAATAATATTCCCTGTCAAACTTTACAACTGCCACCGGCGCAGTATGGCTAGGATCGTTCATAAGTTCAAGAACAGTACCCTCACCCTCCCTGATGGATGGTAGCCTTATATCAGCAATGTACCTGTGAGAGGGTGCCCTGTAAACGGATGTTCCTGCACCGCGCCTTCTTGATCTTATTCTCTTTCCCATATTTCACCACCTCAGAATATTCCAATCCTCACGGCAATCTCATCAGCCCTGTATTCGGGCTTAAGTTTCACAACTGCCTTCTTTCCTTCCCTCGTGATGAGCATGTTGATCTTATCAACCTTCACATTGAATATCCTTTCAACAGCCCATTTCACCTGCTTCCTAGTTGCATCACGTCTCACTATGAATGTCAATTTATTCTCCTTCTCTATGAGTATCATCGCCTTCTCCGTCACGTAGGGTTTTATGATTATCTCATACTCATTCATATCAACCAGCCCCCAATCTCATCAAGCGCACCCTTTGTAAGGAGCATCAGCCTCCCTGGCATTGCCCCTGGTGCAAGTATCTCCGTGTTTATCTCTGATGGTGTAATCACCTCTACCCCTGGTATGTTGCTGAAGGATTTCAATGCCTTCTCCTTATTCTTCATTACGATGAGTATGCTCTTTGGTGTGTAGTATTTCCTTCCCCTTGTTTTACCCCTTCCAGCCCTTATCTTCTGCCCATTCTTTGCCCTGATAACATCATCCTCAAGGCCAAGCCTTCTTAATATCTCCATGGCCTGGGAAACCTTCTCAACATTCTCCAGATCATCAACAACAACCACAGGTAATGTGATGTCATCCCTGAACCTGTGTCCTCTCCTCCTTACCATCTCCTTGTTTGCTGTCTGTGCCAGGGCTGAAAGTTTTGACATCAGCCTTTCCTTCTTATTCATCTTCCTCTCCCATTTTCTCTGCGTTGTGGGTGCGTGGGCAGTCCTTCCACCCACCATGTTGTTCAGTATTACACCCCTGTCACCTGTGGGTATCCTGGGTACCCTTGCCCTTCCATGGTTAGGGCCCCAGTTGTGGCCTACCCTCCTCAGGCCTGCCATCGGTGATACACCGTATGGCTGCCTTGAGTTTGATTGCATTACCTTTATTGCCCTCCTTATGAGGTCGGGTCTGAAGGGGAAATCGAATGCCCTTGGAAGCTGTACCTGAGATTTTACGTTACCTTCAAGATCATAGAGATTAACTATCATATATTACACCCCCTGCTTTGAACTCCTTGAAACATAAACAACCTTTATGTCCTTCACTTCCTCTTCAGTTGGTCTTATTGGATCCCTGAACCTGATGAGCCTCTTTGTTGATCCCGGTATTGAGCCATGGATTAGAACGTAGGAATTCCTTACAAGGCCGTAATGGAGAAATCCACCCTCCGGGTTTATATCCTCCTCAAGTGAATCACCCTTTTTCTGAACGAATTTGAGTATCCTCTTGTTGTACTCTGTTCTCTGCTGGGATCCCATCTGACCCGCCATGGGTACGGTATACATCACCCAGTTTGGATGCCAGGGGCCGAGTGTACCTATCATCCTCCTGTGCTTCCTGTTCTTCCTGGGTAACAGCTTTATGCCGAACCTCTTCACATGGCCCTGGAAGCCCTTTCCCTTTGTAACAGCAATCACATCCACGAGCTTGCCAGGTTCTGAGAAATCGCTGAAGTTAATCTCCTTACCAAGTTTCTGTACAGCAAAATCAATCCTCTGGTCCACCGTGCCTCCACCAACCCTGATCTCCATGATCTCAGGTGTCTTGGATGGTACACCAGTTACAAGGAAAGGCTTCGTGTAGACTATTAACCTTACCTCGTCTATGGATGACCTGTCCAGGTTCTTCAGTTTCTCCTCCGGGCTATTCTTTGGCACATTTATAGATCTTGATAGCTCCCTGTCTATGTTGTTTGTCCATACCTCCCCTGCCACCTGAAAACCATAGGTGGTCTTCCTGTAGAACCTAACCCCAAGGACACCCATTGGAGGTACCTCAACAACTGTTACAGGTACCATTATTTCCTGACCGGCCGTTTCACTCTTCTTTCTCCAGTCAACCATCAAAACATGTGTCATTCCCACCTTGTATCCTGCAAAACCCTGTATCTTTGGTCCCTTATCTATCTCGGGCCAGCTCTTTATATGTGCAACTATATCTCGCGCTCTCTTCCTCGGATAGTATGCCATAGAGCCGTGTCTCGAATGATGAGGCGTAGCCATATATATTTCCTCCTTTTTCCATACACCACCCGTGACACTTACTCAATCCCCAGAACTCATTATTCGGGGAATGGAGAGCGGGAATCCCTAAGGATTATCCCTCTGTGTCTGGGCGGTTTTCTGGA
>PNIT01000122.1 GCA_002878135.1 Candidatus Aciduliprofundum sp. | reverse complement strand
AAAGTAAAATTCATGATCTGGCCTGCAAGATAGAGCATGTCATTGATGATGATGTATTTAATGGAATTTCCAACCTACTTTATAAATACAGAGAGAATGGAGATCTTAAACTGCTTTTAGAATTATCTGAAGGCGATGGTGGTTATGTGGTAACAGTTCATGGGGATGATAAAATTGTTAGGAAGCTAATGGATATTGGTTTTGCTATAAAGACTCATGTGAGAGTTAAAAGATTCATGAGAGAAAGAGGAACCATGATAGTATCACTAAATGGGAATGATATTGCAATTGATGGGGAAATTGCAAAATTTATAGTAGTGAGGAAGGAATGATATTCAATAGGGTTATGATCAAATTAAAGGGAGGTTTATATGAAGACCATAAAATATGCTCTTGTGGGTCCTCCTAATGTTGGCAAGTCGATGATTTTTTATCGGCTTGTTGGCAGACGTGTAAAGATTGCAAATTATCCTGGCAAGACATTGGATAAGGAAATTGGATCATTCGAGATTGGGGATACAACTATTGAAATATCCGATTTACCAGGTATATTTAATGTTGAAAATCCCAAGGATGAGGATGAAATCCTTGCACTTTCTGATGCCTTTAATGGAAATTACCAAGGTATTGTTGTTATCGGTGCACCCCATGTTATGAAGGAATCATTGAACATTCTAAGAATCATGGCAAAGAAAAAGAAGGTGATCTTTGTACTTAATATGGTAGATCTTGCCAATCCAGCCATTGATGAGGAAACACTATCCTCTAAGCTGGGTGTTCCTGTTGTATATGCATCGGCTGCCAAGGGTGTTGGCATTCAAAAGTTAAAGGAATTGTTAGCAAGTGATAAGGGCATAAAGACAGATGTTCCAGAAATTAATGTGGAATTCAAGGGTAATATATGGAAGGCAAAGTTGCTGAGCAGACCATCCGTTGCAATACCAACACTTCTGGGGATCCTTTTATTAACACTTATGGTTTTACTCATCTTTGTAGATGGAACAACACCTTTCGGTGATAGCCCCTTCGCCCTTATTCCGGCTATTGAACCGGCCCTAGATTGGGTAGCAGGTTTACTGGTGATACCCGGGAATCCATTACTAACTCTCTTTCTAAAGAACGGAATATGGTCAGGAGTTTCCGTGGTAATACTATTCATACCTTATGTTGCCGCAGTATCTTTTTCTATGGCACTTTATGAACAAACAGGTCTTATAGGAGCTCTGAGCTCAGGTGTAGAAAAAATTTCCTCAAAATTTGGCTTTTCACCACGCAGTATAGTGATAGCCTTCATGGGTGCTTCATGCAACATACCTTCAATGACAGCAACTAAGGTACTTTGGGGGAAGAGAAGCAGGACTTTGACCGCCCTTCTTATTCCATACATACCATGCGCACCCAGGATGACACTATTCATAATGATAGCATCTGTAGTACTCCCATCATATCTTGTGCCAATAGCATTCTTAGTTCCGTACTTTGCAACTATAATTGCAATATTATTAGGTTTCATTATTTATCATTCCATAGTTGGACACCCTTCGGAGGTTGAGAAACTTCCACCTACGCCTATAATGATGCCAAATTGGCGTATTGTGGGTCTCAGGACATGGGATTATCTGGCCGATTTTCTAAAGAAGCTATCATTATTGATTATTGCAACCACGATACTGCTTTGGTTACCCTCTATCCTTGGACCAGGTGGCATTACATATGATGTTACTGATTCTTGGCTTGGAGTTGCAGGAAAATTCTTGGAGCCGGTGTTTGCTCCAATAGGCATACCCTGGCAGGTATCAGTTTCCCTGATGGGAGGATGGATATTCAAGGAAGTTGTAATTGGTATACTCGCAGAGTTTGGAGGTCTTTCCCTGATTGGGTCATTGAGTGTGGCTTCTGCCTTGGCCTTGATGGTTTTCCTTGCATTCTATTCATCCTGTATAGCAACCCTAACAGCGTTAGCTAAGAGGGTTGGATTGGCCCTCACGCTTGTCAGCATTGCTGTACAGCTTATTCTTGCAGTCATTTTTGCCTATATAACATACGTTGTAGTATCAATCCTTTGAGTTAAATCCCTAGGCGATAGGGCTTGATACAGATCATCACTTAACCGTATAAGGTATTAGTTGAATCGAAGGGATTGACTGAGTGTAGACTGAAATACTCAGATTTACCCGTTATTTCGATGTTCCTTGAGGCATTCAGCTTAAAACAGTAGTCCTTGCACTTAAAAATTGAAACAGACCATAATTTCTGTCAATATATGCATATCTGAGATGCATATTTTGGATTAACATATATTACCATTTTTCCCGCATCATCCGCCTTTTATTCTATGAACCACTGCGATTCTACTGAAAACCAGAGAACATAATTCAAGCATTTTTTTGCTTGAATCAATACCTTTATTGTAAATGCATTATAGGGAGGAGAAGCGATTTTCTTTGAAATTACCTGTTTTAAATCCTCTAAGTCTCTATTTTGCTTAGGTGCCCCAATTTAAGATGAAAGAAACCAGTGACTAAGTGTTTTTCTAATCTTTTTAATGATTTTATTTATTCCCTGAATTTCTCCTTGAGGACATTATGGCCATAGGTATGAATATTATCC
>PNIT01000056.1 GCA_002878135.1 Candidatus Aciduliprofundum sp. | reverse complement strand
CAGATATGAAGAAGGCAGCAAAGATATCATCACTGGATTCAACAATAGATACAATACAATAAAAAAATTATTCCCTTATTTTTTCTATTAATTTTATTATCCTCTTTGCATGGTCGAGTTCTTCAAAAACCATCTCCATGAGTACTGAATAGAATTCCTTTTCAGGATCCTCAAAATACCTAGCAATCTCATTCCTGTCAGCTTTAAGATAAATCTCCAGGTAGTTGTTCATGGCAAGGATCTCGTTCTTCACCAGGGTTAAGAGTAATTCATTGAAATCATTTTTTTCTATGGATTCCCTCGTATATTTGAAATCTGGCCTTTTATTTGAGTAATCTGAAAGATGCATCTTCCTCAGGATTTCCCTCATACTATTCTCATGTTCCTTTGATTCAAGAACAAGCTTTGCGGCAAGATTCCTTAATTCCTTCCTTTTCTCCTCCTTAAGGAAGAGCATTAGGAGTGCTATCTCTGCATATTTTTCAACAAAGTAAGCATTTATAATCTTCTTTTCTAGATTTTCCTCCATTTTATGGTGTAATGCAAATATATAGTAATAAATTTTATGATAGGCCGAGCACCCTCTCAGCCAGCCTTGTACCCTCCACCATGGATCTGAGCTTTTGATAAGCTACTTCCCTTGTTCTTGTCCTTAGGCCACAGTCCGGATTTATGATTATTTTATCAATGTCATAGAACTTTGCAACATAGAGTATCCTGTCCCTTACGAGCTCTGGTGTCTCTATGATGTCCGAGTGCACATCAATAACACCTATACCTATCTCTCTTTCCTCACCCATGTCCTGCAGATCCTTGATCACTTTGAAGCCTTTCCTTGAATCATCATCAACTCCAAGATTCAATGTATCCCTGTTTGAAAACTCAAGGGCAAGCTGTGTAGTTTTCATATCAAGAATGTGGGGGTAGAGAGTCCTGTAATCCTTGCTGTAACATATATGTGAGCTTATCTTCACATCACTCAATCCCCTTACAGTTTCATTGAATATCTCCACAAATGTTGAAACCTCCCAGGGGTGCGTTGATGCAGCAGGTTCATCTATCTGTATCCTGAGAGGCCCATTTCTCTTCCAGTTTTTCTGTAGCTCCAATATCTCCTCCCTAACAGCCCTGGCAAAGTCAAGACCAAGCTCAAGCCTGGATGGATAGTAATCGTTGAAGGACCAGTCCATCAATGTGTAGGGGCCTGTAATTGGAACCTTTATCTCCTTCCTTGCAATCTCCTGAACATCCAGGAATTCCTCAAGGTATGCTGAGGATCTTCTTCTTATCTTCCCTACCACACTCGCCTTCTTGTAATACCTGTTATCAAATGATCTCACCCTTCCATAGTAAACAAGACCTTCGAGGTGATCAACTGGGTTTTCGTACATCTCCCAGCGGTACATTTCTCCTCCAATACCAATGTTATCAAGTCCTGCATTTTCCATGAGTTCAACTGTCTCCTTCAGTGCCCTCTTCTTGAGCATGTGGAACTCCTGTTTACCGTAGGCCCTTATAAGGTAATCTGGCTTCTTCATGCTTCCTATTTCCTGCTTATAAAACATCCTGATGCACCTCCAGCAGCTTTTTCATCGCCCTGACCTTCTCCCTTGCTATGATGAATGGAAGGAATTCAAGGCTCTCATTTGTTGTTATTTTTAGACCATCTGGAATTGATACAAAATTCTCCACCCTTGTTGAAAAGACATCAAAGATGCCCAGTATTATATTCTCAGGTGTATTATCAATGGAAACATTCAAGGTATAAGGTAAAGGAAAATCTATGTATGCCCTTTCATATATACTTGTTGAGATGTACCCTTCGCCTGAGAATGTTGAATATATGTCCTCCAGTGACTTTAAGATTTTAATATCATCTATGAGTGGTTCCTTGAACTCTATGAACCTCAACTTTGATGCCTCATCAAAAATTATATAAGACATCTTCTCAATGAGTTTCATTTCATCAATGCCTATGGGATATTCTCCTGACCTAACGAATGAATAGGGGCCAGGAAGAATTATCTTCAGGTCCCTTCTGTAAATGTAGGGTAGACCGTATTCATTTCTTCCTTCAAGTATATCCCCATTCCTCTCAGGGTATCCTTTAAATACAGGTCTCCTGTAAAATGTGTTTGTCTCCAGATACCTTGTGAGTGGTCCTGCCTCAATATTCTTTAGATTCAATGTGAAGGGCCTGAATATGTCATTCCAGGCAAGTGATGGTTCAGAGATCCATGTTAGCCCTTCCTGTATCCTGATCCATTCCTCTTCGCATCTGTTAAAGATGTTCAAAAGTTCTTCACTTCCAATCTTCCTCTTCTCGTACCTGTTTATTGCACCTATCAATTCATCCTGTCTGGGAAATATCCCAGAAACAAAAGCCTTCAGCATATTCTTATCACCCTTGATATCCTTTCTATGAAATTTTCATTTCCCATTGGCATTATATGATAACCCTCGAATGTATCGCATGTACTTTTAATTATCCTTTTAAAGAGGGCAACATTATCCTCAAGTAGATTTGAGGATCTAATGAAAACTTCAACCATCTCCCTGCTTATTGAAAAACTCTTTGAATAGAATGAGATAATCCTTTTTGAAAGAAGGGGCATGAATCCACCATATACGGGGA
>PNIT01000149.1 GCA_002878135.1 Candidatus Aciduliprofundum sp. | reverse complement strand
TAGATAATGTGTTCCAGTAACTGAATAAACATTAACAGTATACCAACCAGAACCTTTAGCTCCAAATACATTCGTATTAGAAGTAGTGTTCAATGGCGTACTTACCGTTGAAAGTGTTATTGAAACAGGGGATCCTGAGCTAGGTTGAATAGTAATGATTAAAGGTGTACTTGCGCTGATGCTTATATTTCCAGAAGTTATTAAAAATTGTGTTGCACTTGATGTTGTACTAGGAGAAACACCTAATGCTACTGGTTTGTTAGGTGCTGTTCCAATGTACCCTGAAACCATCAGATACACTGCAGATGCAAGAACCACTGTAATCGCTACCATTAGAATGGTTGCAATCACTGGTGAAACACCTTTTTCCTTCCTATACAATACTTTCACTTTAGATCACCAATTAAATGAATGAAAAAAGATGTATATAAATATTTCCTATATTTAAGCTGCATATTTTAAACCCTGCAAAACTTTTCCTATTCAGGTATATTTTAAGTATTAGAATTCAAATGTAGTTTTATGAAAGATGTTGTAAAGATTGGAATAATCATCTGTGATAGGTACAGGAACTGTGCAGGTGGAAAATGCTTCAGGTCTCTGAGAAAAAAAGAAGGTGCATTCAGTATCTATGGTGATAAGGAGATAGAGGTGGTAGGATACACCACCTGTGGGGGATGTCCCGGCGGAAACATTGAATATGCCCCCGAGGAGATGAAGAAGAATGGTGTCGAGGTAATACATTTTGCCACCGGTCTGGTCGTGGGTTATCCACCCTGCCCCTACATAGATTACTTCAAAAAGTACATTGAGGAAAAATTTGGGATTAAGGTTGTTATAGGAACCCACCCTGTACCTCAGAAATATTACACAATGCATGAGAAACTCGGAACATGGAAGGACAGGGGATGGGAAGAGAGACTTAAGTATGTCATCTGCGATGAGAAGATAAGAAAGGAATATGACTGATGGCATAAAAAGATTAAAAATTACAGTAATGAACGACAATGAACCATCCGAGGGTCTGAAAAATGACTGGGGCTGGAGTGTTCTCCTTGAATCCGATGAATGGAAAATACTCTTCGATGCAGACACTAGAAGCGACGTCATTGAATACAATTCCAAGCATCTGGGCATAAATTTAGCCGGGATTGATTTTGCTTTCCTGAGTCATTCACACCATGACCATTACGGTGGATTCGAATACCTTGGAAGTATCAGAAAGGGTCTGAAGGTTTACATGCCCGAAAGGATCAGGATCCTGGAATCCTGGGGTCTTGATCCAGTAATCGTAGATGATGAGAAAGAACTTGTGAATAATGTTTATTCTACGGGTCCAATGGGTTCAATGTTCATAAGGGAACATGCCATGGTAATTAGGGGAAATGGATTCAATGTGCTTATTGTTGGATGCAGCCATCCTGGCATAGATAAGATTGCAAGCAAAGCTTATGGAATGCTTGGCAGGATTCACCTGATTATAGGTGGATTCCATGGACCCTCGGAAAGGCAGATTGATTACATAGCGCAGATAAGCGATCACATCTCCCCAGCACATTGCAGCGGTGACAGTGCAAAGAATTATGTCATGAGGAAATACAGTGAAAAATACGTGATGGTTAAAACGGGCTCCATTCTTGAATTACCCCTAAAATGATTTAATCATGATATCAAATATCTGTAATACTCGTCCTTCACAACGAGCTCATTGAGCTCACTGTCTGTGAGATCGTATGCCCTTTCCATAGCCTCATCAAGATATTTTTTATCCTCATCAAGATTCCCAGGTTCACATACATACTCAATGCACCCGAGTATCCTTTTTGAAGGATCACCCTCCCTCTTCCTGAAACAATCATCACCTGCTATTATTTCATTCAGATTTTCAATATAGAATGCTGCCTGCATTCCAGTGTATTTTAAATCAGTGAGTCTTCTCTTATTTTCCTTCAGATAGGATAGTTCTGCAAGTGCCACTATCCTGCTGAGGATGAATGGATGAATGCAGCCCAGATTGTACAGAACATATGCGAGTGCATCCTTTCCTTTCATAACATATCCATGTATCAAGATTTGAATTAAAAGTTTTCCCGAATTCTACGGAACAGATCCTTTTTATCCAGGCCTCCTGCCAGGTAGGATCTTGCAGGGCATCTTCCCTGGCATAGGTCCTTAGATGGGCAGGAGGTGCGTTCATTGGGCAATCTTTTATCTCTGAGGGTATGGATTACATTCCTCCAGATTTCTCAGAGATCATCCTCTTTCACATTACCTTCCCTGGAAATTGGAAGCACGCATCAATAAACATTATCATTTGACTCTACTACTAAAAATTCCTTTCAGGCAGGAATGATAATCATTTTCAGCTATTTCCTTTGCCTCATAATATAAATCCCTATCAAGGAAGAATTTGAAAATGTTGAACATGTTCTCAGAACATTCCTTACCTGTTCATTAATGGGAACTTCCCCTGTTTTGCCTCCCCTCCCAAATCGCTGTGCAAAAATCGTGTTAATCACTTGAACTTTAAGGGATACTGCAAGTTCAACCTTCTTCTTTACATTTTGAGAGAATTATGTAATGGATACCCTCATACCAATATGCTTCAGATTTTTAACTTTTCAAGAATATAGAGGTTGTTCTAAAATTAACAAC
>PNIT01000165.1 GCA_002878135.1 Candidatus Aciduliprofundum sp. | reverse complement strand
AAACAACGGCCCCGGGACCGTATCTCCTGTAATAGGATGGTATGTCTGTTCCACCGCCAGTGAATGTAATCCTCAGAGGAGTTTTTGTGATCACAAGCCTGAAATCGTTAGCCATGTTATCCCCATTATAATAAGTAAATAATGAGATAAATATTTTATGATATATTATCCTCAATTATCTTGGATAAAATATGACCAACGGTGATTGTGGCCTCCTGTATCAATGGTGTTCTATCGCTATCTATTCTTATCAAATTTTTTTCATCAACAAGCTGGGCCATCTTACCACCACTCCTTCCGGTTATGCCAAATATGTGAGCACCCATTTCCCTGGCCCTTTTAATCCCCCTCAAAACATTCTCTGAATTTCCACTTGTGCTTAGCGCAATAACTATATCCCCTTCCCTGGCAAAGGCCTCTATCTGCCTCTCGAATACGTATTCATAGCCATAATCATTGCCTATGGCAGTTATTGTGGATGTGTTTCCATGGAGAACTATTGCTGGCAAGGGTCTTCTCTCCCTCTCAAATTTTCCCACCAGCTCAGCCGCTATATGCTGAGCATCTGCAGCGCTCCCACCGTTCCCCATGAGTATAATCTTTTTCCCCTCCTCTAATGCCTTCGTTATCTCATTGCCAATGTATGATATTTTCTTTATATCCAGTGAATTCCTTATTCTGCACCCCTCTTTCAGATACTCATCAATTTCCCTCTCATCCATGCATTTCATTAAGGGGATAGAATAAATTAATTTTTTTATACGGGAATGCATACAAATAGTGATGGAGAAAAGGAAAGCACTCTTCATTGACAGGGACGGGACAATAAACAGGGACTGTCCATACTGCCACAGGATTGAGGATCTTTACATATACGAGGATGCTGTTGAGATCATGAGGGAATACCAAGATAAAGGATACATCATAATAATACTCACAAATCAGTCTGGCATAGGCAGGGGTTATTTTACTCTGGAGGAATTCTGGAATTTCCACAATCATCTACTGAAGGAGCTTGAAAAAAGGGGCGTGCACATCTATGCCACCTATTTCTGCCCCCATAAACCGGAGGACAACTGCCCCTGTAGAAAACCAAACACTGGATTGATAGAGAGGGCTGTGAAGGAGAATAACATAGATGTTGAAAATTCCATAGTTATAGGTGACAGGGACGATGTGGATGGTGAGATGGCAAGGAGGTTTGGAATAAGATATAGAATAATCAGGAGATGATCATAACTGTATTTTCAAGTGCCATTATGATTGATCTACCATCCACATCAATTATATCTCCTTTGTTATAATTCATTTCATTTATTATACCTCTTCCCTCCATTATCCTTGCCCTTCCCTTTATGTTCAACCTTGCATCAAAAAGTGCCTTTATGAAAATTTCATAACCAACATCCACCCTTTTGATGTATCCAAAATTCCTGTCCCTCCTATTTTTGTATTCTTTCCTGAGCTCTTCAAGATCCTTGAAATTGTCAACTGGAAACCATCCCACATCCTCAAAGTATGCACCTACAAGACCCCTGGATACTATCTCCGGGAAGAATGTCCTTTCAATCTCCTTCCCAGAATAATCTGCCTCAAGGTATTTATATACATGCTTCTTTAAATAATATATTCCTGCATTTATGTAATAGTTAAGGTAGGGCTTTTCATTGAATCCAGTTATCCTCTCCCCCTCAGTTTCAACTATAGCGTAGGGACTCTTCATTCTAGTCAACGCTATAATGGCACCATACTCCTTATCCCTTGCCATCCTCATCATCCTCTTTAGGTTAAAATCGGATACTGTATCACCATTCCTGACAATGGCATCATCGTCAAGGTACATTGAACAATTCCTTAGTGCCCACAACGTACCCATGGGTCTTTTTTCAACGAGATAATTCAACTTTAATCCTTCCCATGTATAACCATACCTTTCCCTTATCACCCTCCATTTATAACCTACCAGAAGATATACCTCATCTATACCGGAGTATTTGAAATCGAGCAACTGCCTATCAAGTATGGTATAACCCCTTTTAATTTCCAACATTACCTTGGGAATATCATCAGTCAATGGTTTGAGTCTTTTCCCATAACCCCCTGCAAAGATTACACCGTATACCATGGTTTTATCATCGCAATTGAATATTTAATTCCTTGTCTCTAAATAGACAATTTCACTACCCCTGTCTGTAATCCTTATGCTCATTGCCCTGTAATTTGATAGTGCATTCCTAACATTCTCCTTCCTTTCAGGATTCACAATGAAAAGAAAGAAGCCACCTCCCCCTGCACCTTGAAGTTTACCACCAATGGCACCTGCATTAATGGCCTTTTCATAGATTTCATCAATTGTAGGATTTGTTATGCCTGGACTGAATTTTTTCTTTATATTCCAGTTTTTTCCCATTATGTCACCAAGCACTCCATAATCGCCTTTCCTTAGAACAGAGAATGCTTTGTATGCAAAATCCCTGGCCATGTTATAACCATCCAAATTCTCTTCCACAAGGTTTCTCTGAACGCTATGTATCATTGTTCCATCCCTCTCAATACCTGTGAAAATCATGAGGAGATGATCGTCCAGACCTGGGGGTATCTCAGTTCTGATCATATTGACATTCTCATCAGGGAAGAATTCCATGAGATTTATTCCTCCGTATGCTGCCATGT
>PNIT01000107.1 GCA_002878135.1 Candidatus Aciduliprofundum sp. | reverse complement strand
TATCCAGTTGATTTTCTTTTGTGTGAGTTTGACCATTAAATATATGGAATTACAACGATGTAAATGATATCCCCCTATATATAGGAAATTATTTTGGGATATCACAATTAAATCCCAGTGTTTGGGATATAAAAAAGGTTGTCATATTCAATCATTCAAAGGGGTTAAATATGAATACCTAATAACATTAAATATGGTGAATGAGAGTGATGTTATAGAGGCGTTGAAAACTGTGATCGACCCAGAAATAGGTCTGGATGTTATTAACCTAGGTCTTGTTTATGAAATTAAGATAGAGGATGATAGCATATATGTAAAAATGACCATGACAACGCCCGGCTGTCCACTCACGGCCTGGATACTAGCAGATGCTGAAAACAAGTTGAGGAATATCCCAGGGGTAAAGGATGTGAGGATTGACCTTGTATGGGACCCTCCGTGGAGCGTTGATAGAATAAGTGATGAGGCAAGAAAGCTTCTCGGACTCTAGATGTCAAATATCACCCTTACCTTACCAGAAGGATCCACCTGAAGCATATGGTAGGTAACCGCCTTGACGTTCAACTTTGATCCATGTTTTTCTCTTGAATACCTTTCACCGCACAGAATTGCTTTTAAACTATTTCCCTCAATCTTCACCTCAAATGATGAAAATACCATGGATTCTGCATCAAAAAGGTACAGTATCTCGGATAGGAATTTTATGAGGAGGGATTCAATATCTGATGATTCAATCCTTATCTCCCTCCTTTCTATACAAAGTATCTTCTCAAAATAAACCATGAGGGAGGTGAGGCCTATGGCAGCTTCTGAAAATGCATCCTCAAGATTTTTTCCCTCCACCTCAATGCCTATATCGGCGGTATGCTCAATTATCCTTATCATCTTTAGCGGGCGCAGGGGGATTTGAACCCCCGACCTACAGCTTAGGAGGCTGCCGCCCTATCCATGCTAGGCCATGCGCCCTGTATACTCCATTGGATTTTATTACTAAAATTTTACGATCAAACATTTTTGATTTTCAATTAATGAATTAAATATAAGGGGATCATATAATGCAAGATTAAGGGATAAGAATAAAAAAATTCAAGAATTGTCTGCTTTTGTAGTAAAAAATTAATAACAATAATTGATGATCCTTCGATGGAAAGATATCATATAGGCGTGGATATAGGAGGTACATTCACGGACATAGTAATTTTTGATTCATATACAGGATCAATGGATGTACTGAAAATACCAAGCACGCCTGAACCTGAAAATGCTGTAATAGAAGCGTTATCAAACCTGAGGATAGGCAGGGATGAAATAGGAATAATCAATCATGCTACAACTGTAGCTACTAATGCACTTCTTACAAAATCAAAGATACCCAAGGCTGCACTTATAACCAACAGGGGTTTCAGGGACGTACTTGAGATTGGAAGACAGAGGAGGTCAGAGATTTATAACCTTTATTTTACCAGGCCAAGACCATTAATACCCAGGAAATACAGATATACTGTGAAGGGAAGGGTGCTTTACGATGGATCAATCTACCAGGAGCTTGATTATGAGGAACTTAAAAGAATAAAGAAGAGGATTTTAGCAGAAAAAATTGAAACCATAGCAGTTTCAATGCTAAATTCCTATGTCAATCCATCTCAGGAGAAGGAGATAAAGGAATTCTTCTCAGATTTCAAAGGTAAAATTTTCATCTCATCCGAGGTGGATCCACAGTACAGGGAATATGAGAGAACAAGCACAACTGTTGTAAACGCAATACTATCACCCATAGTAAGCTCATATCTGGATAAACTCTCCAATGGTATTATTTCTCTTGGTATAAGATCACCCATATACGTCATGGGTTCAAATGGTGGCCTCAACACCATTTCATTTGCATCAAGGATGCCCATATCCATTATTGAATCAGGCCCTGGTGCGGGTGTAATGGCCTCCCTCAGTCTTGCAAAAAAGCTCGGTATTGAGAATGTGATTACATTCGATATGGGGGGTACAACAGCAAAGGCTGGTGCAATTGTTAAAGGAGAAGTTGAAATATCAAATGAATTTGAAGCAGCAGGAAAGACGCACAGCGGTAGATCAATAAAGGGGAGCGGATACCCTGTCAGGTATCCATTCATAGATCTAGCTGAGGTGAGTGCAGGTGGAGGTACCATTGCAAGGGTTGATGAGGGAGGCTTACTTAAAGTGGGCCCAGAGAGTGCAGGATCATTCCCCGGACCTGCTGCATACAACAGGGGTGGAACAGAACCAACTGTAACCGATGCAAACATAGTTCTTGGGAGGATAAACCAGGAATACCTCCTGGGTGGAGGAATGAAGATCTATCCTGAGCTCTCCTGGAAGGCCATAGAGGAGAAGGTGGCTGAGAAGCTATCAATGGATGCTGTTGAGGCTTCAAAGGGTATAATAAGGATTGTGAACAATGCAATGTCCAGGGCAATATCCATAGTGAGCATAGAGAGGGGGAGGGATCCGAGGGACTTCACCATGTTTTCATTCGGTGGTGCCGGTCCTTTGCATTCCTGTGATCTTGCTGAGGAGATAGGCATAAGGGAGATAGTTGTACCAAGGAATCCAGGGCTGTTCTCAGCATTTGGTCTCCTCACTGTGGATATATCAAGGGTATTTGTTTCACAGTTTTTTGGAAAAGGAATAGAGGAATCATTCATTTCACTTGAGGAAAGGGCAATGGAATCTTTTAAGGGTGAGAATCTTGGACCGATAGAGCTCAGGCGCTATGTGGATATGAGATATATGGGGCAATCCTATGAAATAACGTTGGAGTATAAGAAAGAGCACGATCTCTATGAAAGTTTTCGTGAGGAGCATAAAAGACTCTACGGTTTTTACTCTGATGATCCTGTTGAAATAGTGAATCTGAGATTGATTGCTACAGCCAGGGTCCCAAAAGCAGATATGAAGAAAGTGGAAGGTATTAAAACTGAACCAAGGATATACAGGAGGAATGTCATTTTCTTGGATGAATCCACTGAAACACCTGTCTACATTAGGGAAACACTCCCTCCTGGCTTTGAGGGATCAGGCCCAGCCATCATTGAAGGTTATGATTCAACGGTGGTGGTAAATCCTGGATGGGAATGGGGTGTGGACCCATATCTAAACATAATCCTAAGGAGGTGAGAGATTGAATTTTAATTCCATAATAATAAGAAATTCACTTTACTATGCCAGCGAGGAGATGGGCATAGCCCTCAGGAACTCCGCTTATTCACCCAACATAAAGGAAAGGATGGATCATTCTGCAGCCATATTCGATAGCGAAGGCAGGTTGCTTGCACAGGCGGAACACATTCCAGTTCACCTAGGTTCACTTCCAGTGGGTCTCAAGAATACGCTCGATTTTATGCAGAGGGAAAGCATGGAATTCAGGAAGGGTGATATGGTGGTTGTAAACAATCCATACATCGCAGGAACACATCTCAACGATGTTACCCTCATAAGGCCAGTATTCTTTGAGGATGAACTTGTAGCTTTTGTAGCAAACAAGGCACACCATTCGGACATTGGGGGAAGGGTACCGGGTAGCATTTCAATGGATGCTGAATCAATATTCGAGGAGGGCCTGATAGTGAATCCTGTATACCTTATGAGAGATAATGAGTTCAGGGAGGATGTAATATCAATATTTTCAGCGAATTCAAGGAATCCATACGAGAGGAAAGGTGATCTGAGGGCACAGGCAGCAGCAAATTTCACAGGTGAAAGAAGGATATTGGAGATCCTGAGGAAATATGGCCTGATGGAATTCAGGAATTCTTCCCAGGATCTTTTTGAATACTCCCTCAGGCTATTTCTTGATGGTATGAAAAGATTCAGGGAGGGTTCATACAAGGGCGAGGATTACATTGAGCTGGATGGCGAGGATATAAGATTGAGTGTAAACATAGAAATAAGGGAAGGGAATGTTTACGTGGATTACAATGGTACATCAACTCAGGTGAGGTCTCCACTGAATGCTGTTCTTGGCGTAACGGTCTCAGGTGTTCATTATGTTTTCAGGACACTCTTGGGCGAGAATATACCAGTGAATTATGGTACATTTTCACGCATCCATATTCAGGTGCCTGAGGGCACAGTTCTCAACCCTACCTTTCCTTCCCCTGTTGCCGGTGGAAACGTTGAAACAAGCCAGAGAAATGCTGATGTAATCTACCTTGCACTGAGCGGAGCAGCGCCTGATATAGTTCCCGCGGCCAGCGGTGGATCCATGAACAATGTAATGGTGGGAGGTGTTCATTCTGGAAGAACATGGGCCTTTTACGAGACCATAGGTGTTGGCACCGGTGGAAGGAAGGGAATGGATGGTATAGACGGTATACATGCAAATATGACAAATACCATGAACACACCCATTGAGGAAATTGAGAAAAACTATCCACTAATGATTGTTAAGTATGAGTTCAGGGAGGGGAGCTCAGGAATGGGCGAATTCAGGGGAGGAAATGGTCTCATCAGGGCCTACAGGGCCTTGGATAAAATGACATTCACCATTCTTTCTGACAGGATGAGGCATAGGCCATATGGTCTATTCGGTGGAGAATATGGTGCATCCACGGACATAATAATAAGGAAGGGAAAAAGTAAAATCAGGGGTAGGAGTAAGATAACTGTTGAACTGATGCCTGGTGATTATGTGGAGATAAGAACCGCAGGGGGTGGGGGTTATGGTGACAAATCAAGAAGGAGCATTGAGAGGATAATGGAGGATATTGAAAATGGTCTCATAAAGAAGGGGAAGGTACAAAGATGAAGGAAAAATACATCATAGCCCATGTTTTCTTCTTCGCCTTTGGTTACAGCATGGTGAGTTTTGAATTGCCACCATTCTTAACCCTCCTGGGTGCGAATCAGCTCTACCTTGGAGAAATGGGTTTCCTTCTGATGCTCCCAAACATCTTCCTTCCAATTTTTTTCCTCAATCTAAGGGACCAGTCGATAGTTTACAGGCTCATAATATTATCTGTGCTCATAACAGATTTTTCCGTACTATCCATTTACTTTGTTAGGTCACTCCAGCTGATGCTCCTTCTCATCTTTACAATAGGCGTAGGCCAGTTCATATGGTGGATTACTACGGAGATATTTTTCTCCAATCTTTCGAGGGATTCAAGGTTGATAAACATATACAGCTCTGTATGGGGAATGGCATATTTCCTTTCACCCATAACAAGCTCATATTCCATCGCAATCTTTGGATATCTTAATAATCTTATTCTCTCATTTACACTCATATTGATATCACTTTTTCTACTCCTTCTATTCAGGGAAAGGGTCCAGGGGGCAGTGGAAAACATACCACATAACGGTGGGAGGGTTTATCTGGAGTCCTTCTTTCCCAGTTTTGCTGCAGGTCTCGTATTCTCTGTTTTCTACTCAATTTTTCCCGGATTTCTCTTCAAGAGCGGTTATAACATAATACTTCTTGGCTATGTGATGACAGCGGCATCACTTTTCAGACTTATTGGCTTTTTCCTTGTGATAAATCTTACAGATACAAGGATGATGGAGAGAATAATGAATGTATCCATGTTTCTTATGGCGGTCATTTTTTTACCATTTTTTACAATTAACATCTATGCAATAATTGCCATGTCTGCACTAATAGGACTTGCAAGTTCTGCAGGCATTTCCATACCACTGATCTATATCTCAAGGAAGGGTGATTCCCACATAAGCAGAAATATCTCCATATATGAGCTCTCCTTCGGTACAAGCGTTTCATTGTTCTCACTCCTCTTTGGAGCTGTATCTGAGTACATGGGCCCCAGGGTTCCATATATCCTAAATTCAGTGATCATAATCTCCATAATTTTTATCTATATGTTCCTAAAAAAAAGAATGTTTAAATAATGGAACCATAATTCAATCAGTATGAAGGAAAACCAGGAATGTGATGTACAGGGTTGCAAGAATCCTGCGGTGAAAACTGTACCTGGTGAAAAGGCCAGGGAGATATTTTCACTTAAGAATGAAACGAGGAGGGCACATCTCTGCAAGGAACATTATAAGGAGTTCAAGAAAAGGACAAAAAAGGAGAAGGAGATTGAGAGGCTGGGCTGGGTAAGATAATGGACCTTTCCTCTTTCCTGCACACATTCGTTCCATTGCTTGTGATAGTTGATCCATTTGCCTCCCTTGCTCTTTTCATCTCCCTCACATCAAACATGACAGAGGAACAGGTGAAGAAAACAATGGATGAGAGTGTTATATATGGATTCCTCATCCTAATATTCTTTGCCTTTGCCGGTATCTATGTCCTGGATTTCTTTGGCATATCAATACAGGCACTGGAGATCGCCGGTGGACTCCTTATGCTCTTTGTGGGTATAGAGATGGTGAGGGAAGGGGATAAGCCCAGGGTAACGAAGAGGGGAGAGGAGGTGGTGGAGGAGATAGGGGATGTGGGTGTTGTGCCTCTTGCTACCCCAATGCTGGCTGGACCAGGTGCAATATCCTTGATAATTATACTTATGGAGACATATGATCCGATAACAGTTTTGATCTCACTTACAATCGTTTTCGCAATTGTTTATATTTTCTTCTATTTCTCATCCAGGATATTCAAGTATCTTGGAAAAAAGGGATCGAGGGCATTCACAAGGATCCTTGGGCTTCTGGTTGCTGCATTTGCAATACAGTATATGCTGAACGGCTTAGGCGGATGGATTGCCCATGTCATCTGATGGTAGGTTATTCTTGAATCATCCATTGATAAAGGAGAATACGCTTGAGGAGAGGGAATATCAGCTGAAGATATCCTCTGAGATACTGAAGAACATGGAGAATACGCTTGTTGTGCTACCTACAGGCGTTGGGAAAACAGAGATAGCAATCATAATCATTGCTGAAATCCTCATGAAAAAAGGACCAAAGGTATTATTCCTTGCACCAACAAGGCCACTGGTACTTCAGCACAGAGATAGACTTCTGAAGTACCTTAAGAACGAAAAGATAGTAGCCCTGACAGGAAACGTGGATCCTGATGAAAGGGGACTATTATGGATTGAGAATGACATAATAGTTAGCACACCACAGGTAATAAGGAATGATATAATTTCAGGGCTGATCGACCCAGCCAAGGTAACACTTCTCATTGTGGACGAGGCCCACAGGTCCGTTGGTAAGTATGCTTACACATTTGTTACTGAACAGTGTTCCAGTGCACTTATAGTTGGTCTTACCGCATCCCCTGGGTCAAAGCCTGAGAGGATAGAGGAAATAATGAGGCACCTGAACATAAGGAGGCTTCAGGTGAAGAGCGAGAAGGATGAGGATGTTAAACCCTATGTGCACGAGATAAAGCTTGAGACCATAATGCTTGATTTTCCAGATGAATACGAGCCCCTGAGGGAGAAACTGAGGGAGGTGATCGAATCCCTGTCGGAGGAACTTAAGAACAAGTTCAAGGACGTCAAGATAAACGGCAGATTGACAAAAAAGAAAATCCTGGAGATCCAGAAATCATTCTCTGAAATGATTTCAAAGGGAATGAAGACATACTATGAGGGCTTGTCCCTCCTTGCTATGATGCTGAAGGTGGAGATAGCACTTGAATACCTTGAGACACAGGGCATAAACACATGCCATGAGTATCTTGAGCAGCTGGTTCATTCTGCAAGGATGGAGGATGCAAAGAGAACCGATGTTAGATTGAACAAGCTGAGGGGTTTCCAGGAGGCTGTCATAATGGCAAGGGATATATCAAAGATGGAAATAATATCACCAAAGCTCAAGAAGATAGAGGAGCTTGTTAGGGAACAGATTGCAAGAAACAAACAATCAAGGATAATAATATTTACAAATTACAGGAACATAAATCAGGACATATATGAGATGCTTCTGAAGGTTGAAGGTGTAAGGCCATCACGCTTTCTTGGACAGGCGAGCAGGGGTGAGGACAGGGGTATGAGCCAGAAGGAACAGGAGGAGATTCTCAGGAAATTCAGGAACAATGAGATTAATGTTCTAATCTCAACACAGATAGGAGAGGAAGGTCTGGATATACCAGAGACAGATCTGGTCATATTCCATGAGCCGGTCAGTTCTGAGATCAGGAATATACAGAGGAGGGGAAGGACTGGAAGGGCCAGGCCTGGAAGGGTGGTGATCCTAGTTTACAGGAATACCATAGACGAGATCATGTTTTATGCGGGGATAAAAAAGGAAAAGAAGATGAAACAGAGGATAACTGAACTAACACCCAGGAAAAAGAAAGGACAGTATTCACTCCTCGATTTTCAATGATTCAGAGGGTTTAAAGTTATAGGGTGTGAATTTTTCCCTCATATATTTCAGATCTATGATGAGCGTCTTTACCCTTTCTTTTCCTATTACCTTCCTCTCACCATCCCTCCCAAGACCCGAATCCAGGAGAGCCTTCCTCACCACCCTTTCAAGGTCCTGGAAGTTCCTGTAATAGTCGGAATATTCCCTGAGTGCATTGGCTATCCTCCTTGATGTGGTAACAAGGAGATCACCATCTGTTCCGGATAATATGCCTCCAATGTCCATTAGTATCCTTCCATTGGTGTCCAGAGATAGAAATTCATCAAGTGAATAGCAGTTCTTGCAATCCCTTTTACCCTGGGAATAAATCCTTATCCCATCCAGATCCGTTGTGGGATCGAGGTAAACGAAGAATTCACCCTGCATAAGATTTGGAACAACAGGCAGACATCTCAAAACAAGAGGGTCAGTGCTCTCAAGCCTTACCACGTTACCCATAGAAAGAAGCTTGTCAATTATTCTACCATTCCTATCCCTGAACATATCATCTTTTATCTCTATCCTTCCATCCACGATTGAAATTTTTCCCCTTTTTTTAAGATCCTCAATAGATGTATCAATATCCCTTTCATCGAGTATCCTATCCCCTATGCTCTTCAAATTTTGGCGTGTTGGTTCTAGATGGAGATGATACAGGAGCCTCAGGTCAAGAATAAGATCATCCTGGGAATGGTCATCCACCCTGTAAAACCTTTTTTTAAGGTATTCCTTTCTTCCATGCGATTTCTCATGGAATTCTATGGCTGCGTAATCCGAGAAACCCCTGGATCTTATGTAGGCAACACCCCTGCCCAGGAATTGGAGCTTATCCTTTTCTATTGTGAACTTTATGCTGAAATCAAGTGCATCCGATGGTGAGAGCTTGAAAAGTGCGTAATTCTTTGTATTTGCCATTATATTGTCCCTGAGCCCCTCGGGTACTGTTGAAAGATGTGTGGTGGCCATGAAAAGGTTCAGGTTTTCCTTTCTTCCAAGTATGAGCATATCCTGGAATGATGAATTCTCATACTCCTGAAATTCATCGCAGAAAAGGAAGACGGGCTTTTTTCCTTCCCTGGACTGTAGGGATATCCAGAACATGGAGAGCATCGTGGATAGTATAAAAGTTGATACCTTTTCACTCACCTTACCCCTGTCACCGCTCACAAGGATGATTTTATTTTCCCTTATGGCATCATATATTGAGAAGGATGGCTTCCTGCTGCATACCATTGAACTCAGTATTTTGTTTGCCTTTATGAATGAGAGCGTCCTTCTCGTGCTTGATATATCATCGGGTGTAAAATTTTCAAGATTGGAAAGGAAATCCTTGAAGTCCTCGTTTTCAGAGATCTTCATGAAATTTCTCCTTACATCCTGCCTTGTGATTATGTCATATATATCAAGAAGAGTTGACCCCTTGATACCTATCAGCCCGTTTATTGAATGCCTCATTATCTCTTCTATCCTGCTACCAACGAGACCTCCCTGCACGCCTGATTCCGCCTCTGTGACATTTCTCAGCACCTGTATTATATCCTCTGCAAGCCTTGAAACTGCAATCCTCCTGTCTATGTATCCGGGGAGTTCAAGGAGATTCATTGAGACAGGTGATTCAGCAGGGCTTATGTAGATCAATCTTTCTGCAGTACTGTCATCGATTACATCCAGCATCCTTTCAACAGTATCTCCAGTGGGATCAAGAACTAGAATCGGTAGATTTAAACTGCTCAGATTATTGAAGAGAGTGAGCATTAGAGTGCTCTTTCCTGAACCAGTCTCTCCAAGTATGAGCATGCTCTGTCCCTCATTTTCAAAGAAATCTATTGTGCATGGTGTTGAATTCCTTATGGATTTGCCCACACTCACGGATTTGAGCATATTCCTGGAGGATGTTATTCCCTGAGATCTTATACCTATACCAGATTTTTCAAGCTTATTTCCAGGGAATGGTAGTAAAAGGGATGAGCTCTTCTCATCCATGAAACCCGTCTTACCAAATATAAATCTGCCAGAACGTGCATAGATATTAGAATCACCTGACCAGAGGTTTGAGATTAGTGAAATAAGATCACTTTTAACATCTCCACTTTTAAATGCTGCAACAATTCTAAATGCAAAGAGATCGGGGTTCATGACGGTTGGTTTTAGTTCAAAGATTAAAAGGAAAGATGGTTTTTCAAGTGAATATGAATATTCAAGTATGTATTCAAAGAAATCTATAAATGAACTCCTTTCCCTTACCCTTGCACCCTTTCCCCTTGATTTGAATATGTATGTCTTATCGTATCCCTTCACATCAATTGCATCTACCCTGCTGAATACAAGTCCACCATATACCGTGTTAAGTGTTTCAATGCCACCATCCATTGAAACGTAAAGACTAGGTGATCCATCATCAACAAGGAAAATTATCCTTATGTTCCTTCCAGTTTTCCTTATGAATGAGAAGAATAATCCTGAGAGCTCAAGATGCCTTTGCCTTTCCCTTCCTGGATCAATTGGAATAAGTATTTTATAGATTTCACCATCATTTATGTATTCATGGATGTTCCTCCACATTACCCCTCCCCCTTATGCATGATATTATCCCTCCCAGCCTTTCCCTATAATCTGAGAATCTCTCAACGAGCGTGCCTGTAACTATTATGTCTGCACCAGAGTCCAAAATTTTACATGCACTCATCCTGTCCCTAATACCCCCTCCAACGATCAGGGGTATTGAGATGTTCATCTTTACCGCATTCACCATCTCAGGTGGAACAGGCTCAGGAGCTCCTGAACCTGCCTCCAGATAGACAAGGCTCATCCCGAAGAATTGGGCAGCAAGCGCATAACCAACGGCAGATTCTTTATCATCCCTCCTTACTAAAAGTGCCTTTCCCACCCTGCCAACGGTCATTCCTGGCTCCACAACTATGTAACCCATGGATATTGTCTCTATACCTAGTTTTTTAATAAGCGGCGCTCCCCTGGCCTGATTCCCAATTATGAAGTCCCTGTCACCTGAGTTTAGCATGCTCATGAAATATATTGCATCCGCATACCTTGATATGCTCTGTACACCGTTTGGGAATATTATAACTGGAAGATGGGAATTCCTTTTCATCTCAATGATTGTTTTATCCATAAGCTCAGTTGTAATATTTGTAGAACCACCAACCATGATGGCATCTGTCCCTATCTCCTCAAGCTCCTTTGCAAGTCTGCCTGCCCTTTCAGGTTCCTGCTTCGCTGGATCTATGAGTGTAAAATGCATTTTTCTTTTTTTAAGCGTTTCCCTTATAAATTCAAGAACACTCATAATAGACCACCCAAAACAAAAGATATTAGTGCCACGATCATGGCATATTTTGAATAAACCTCCCCCCTGTGCGCATCCCTGAACTGCTCATATATGGAAAAAAGGAACATTACATCAGCCACAACCACTGGAATAAGGTATGATAGACCGTAGTAATTCTCCATGAAGGGTATAGGGGATATGAGTATGGCTATGATATAAAGGAGAGAGGAAAGATACAGGGCATTTTTTTTGCCAATCCTCTTTGGTAAAGTTACCCTGTTGAAATCACCTGCCATGTCCTCAACATCCTTGGTTATCTCCCTTCCGAGCGTTGAAAAGAAGGCCATTGATCCGAGTATCGCGGGGAGTGTATATGATTTAAAAATGGAACCTGAGAATAGGAATAGCATTAAAAGTAGAAAACTTATGTTTAGATTCCCCAGGAAACCCCTATTCTTAGTATAGGATTCGTAGGCGAATAGAAGTGCAACAGCGATAACATCTATGATGAAGGGTATTATTCCAAGGAATATGGATATGAAGATGCTTACTGAAAATATAAAGGCTGAGTATATCAGGGCGCTTTCCCTCTTTATCCTTCCTGATGGTATGGGTCTTTCTGGATGGTTTATCCTGTCCACCTCAGCATCATAATAATCATTTATCACGTTTCCTCCTGAGGTGGTGAGGAATGTTACCAGCATACCTAAAATTATATAGTATAAATTATAATTTTTAACAGCAACCGCAACAACTATTACTGTCAAGCTTGACATAAAGCCGTTAAGTGGTCTTATTATCTCTATCCATTCCTTCATCTCATTGTGATAATGTGAGATAAAAGATTAAGGTTTCGATTCATTGCATTTCTCTGGAATCCCCTATCCTTACCCTCCTTCCGGATGGTAATCTTGTATACCTACCCAGATCGGGCATGTTGATAAGATCAGCCCTTGAGAAAACAGGTCCATCCACACAGACCCTGTAGCCATTGATTGTGCATGAATCGCATATGCCTATGCCACATTTCATCATCCTTTCTAGGCTAGCAAAAATCTGTATGTCTTTTTCAACAGATATATCAAGAATTTTCCTTATCATTCTTTCCGGGCCGCAGGCATATATAACATCATGATCGTACCTCAGTCCATCGGTGGCAAGACCCTTTCTACCGTAGCTTCCATCCTCAGTGAATACAATTAGTTCATCCACCTTATCCCTTAGCCTTTCAATGAAGTAAAGATTCTCTTTGCTCCTTGCACCCATAATGAGCCTCTTGCTGGAAAACTTAGAGATCTCAATGAATGGTGCAAGGGATGAGATACCCGTTCCACCTGAAATGAATGTTGCCCTCTGGCCATATTCCATGTATCCTTTTCCATATGGCCCCCTTATGAAGAAGGAATCACCCTCCCTGAGCTTTGAAAAGGTCTCAGTTCCTTTACCCACCACCTTGAATGTGAAACCCTTTAATCCCGATGTATAGGAAAAGCTCATTGGAAATTCATCAGCACCCGGGATCCACACCATTGCAAACTGGCCAGGAATAACCCTTATGCCAGATTCAAATAATAGTGTATAAACATCCCTGTTCTCCCTTACACTCTCCTTAACATATACCCTCTCATAGATCATCTCATCACCGCCATACCTCTGAAATCATCTATACTTTCAAAACCCTCCTTCTTCATATAGGTCTCAAGGCCATCCACTATCTCCCTGAATACAGAAAAACCCCTGTAATATATGGCACTCCCCACCTGTACTGCATTTGCACCTGCCAGAATGTATTCAACTGCATCCTCCCAGCCAGTTATGCCACCAACTCCAATGATGGGTATGTCCATCTCCCTCCTAACATCATAAACCGCCCTGACACCTATGGGCTTTATCCCGGGACCGGAATACCCACCATAGATGTTTGAAAGTACTGGTCTCTTAGCGAATATGTCAATTGCAATTCCCCTAACGGTATTTATAAGTACAAGGGCATCGGCACCCGATGCTGCCTTTGCAATTTCAAGCATATCTGTTATGTTGGGTGTTAGCTTTGCGAATACTGGTATGGAAACACTTCTCTTTACCTCCTTAACAATATCTTCAACAGCATCTGGGTCCTGCCCTATCTCTGAGCCAAAACCCTTCACATGGGGGCATGAAAGGTTGAGTTCTACGCCATCCACACCTATGTTCTCCATCCTTCTAGCAAGGAAGGCGTAATCCTCCTTTTTCCCGAAGATAGAACCTATCACGGGTATTTTTTCCTCCTTTACCCTCCTTACCTCATCCTCGAAGTTTTCAATTCCCGGATTGGCCAGACCTATGGCATTTATTATGCCTGTGGACAATACAGCAACGGTTGGATTCTGATAACCCTCTCTTTCAGTGAGCCCTATGGATTTTGTTACAACACCACCTGCACCCTCCCTCGCAGCCCTTAACATTGAGTCCCCCTGTTCATCCATAATACCGCTGGCAAGGAGAACAGGATTTTTAAACCTGATCCCGGAGATCTCTACCTGCAGCATATGTATCATGATTCAATACATTTAATTTAATGTTTTCATTGCACCATTCCTGGATTATCTCAATAAAAAAATTTATGGTGCACCCTTTAAATACCTGGAATATTTACAAAGGATTGATCTCCATGAACATAGTTATAGGTGTTACGGGCGCATCAGGTACCATTTACGCAATAAGGCTCATTGAAAAACTACCTGGGGAATTGAATGTTATAATATCTGAGAATGGAAAAAGGATTATGAGATTTGAAAATGGCTTTGATCCAAAGATGTTTCCTTCAAAGGTAAAGATATACGATGATGGTGATCTTTTTGCACCAGTTGCCTCTGGAAGCTATATATTCGATGCCATGGTGATTGTTCCGGCATCTATGAACACCGTGGCAAAGATTGCCAACGGCATCTCAGATACACTAATTACAAGGACAGCCGCTGTGGCCCTTAAGGAGAGGAGAAAGCTTGTAATTGTTCCTAGGGAGACACCACTCTCTTCCATTAATCTTGAGAATTTAAAGAGACTCTCTGATGCAGGTGCTATAATACTCCCAGCTTCCCCTGGTTTCTATTTGAAGCCAAAAACAGTGGATGATCTCGTTGATTTTATAGTTTACCGCATAATGGATGAGATTGGCATCAGGGGTGATTATCCTAGATGGGGAAAAGATACGTCCTTGACACATCAGCGATAATCTCTGGAAAGAACATACCCCTGGACATTGAGATTTACATACCTGAGAGTGTTCTCAATGAAATAGAATTCAGGGAAAAATATCAGACACTCCTTGATAGGTCAAGGATAGTTAAACCATCAAGAGAGTATACTGAATATGCACTTAAAGCTGCAAGGGAAACAGGTGATATATTCAAACTTTCAGATACGGACCTTGATGTAATAGCACTCACATTGGAGCTTGATGCTGTTGCATTGACGGATGATTTCGCAATACAGAATGTTCTCAGGCATCTAGGAAAGGATTATATGGGCATGGTGGAGGGTGAGATTAAACATGAGTACAGATGGGTTTATAGATGCAAGGGTTGTAAGAGATATTTCAATGAATACCATGAGGTATGCCCATACTGTGGTTCAGGCCTCAAGCTTGTTAGAAAGAAAATTTAAATTAAGGTATAGATTTACATTTTCCAAGGGTAGGTGGCAGAGTGGCGATGCGCGAGACTGCAGATCTCGTTTATTGGGGTTCGATTCCCCACCTACCCTCTCCAATTTCAAACATTTTTCTGTAGAAAAAATGCCTTGCATTTATCTCCTGGTATAATCTCTTCAGATTTTTTTCATTTATATCTATTCTATTGAATTCAAAATCGTATATAACATCCATGAGGATTAAGCCTTCAGGAGGAACATTGTACCTTCCCCCTTCCAGGAATGGATCTCCATGCCCATACAATAGAAAGCCAATGATCCTCCTCACCATGTTCCAGAGGAAGCTATCACCCCTCACATCAAAGATTATGAAATCCCCATCCCTACTTATCTCTATTGAATTTATTTTCCTTATGGTATTCCTGTCATCCCTTCTTGAAAATGATGAGAAATCATGGGTGCCAATGAAATACCTTGATCTTTCCCTCAATTCCTCAATATCCCTTTCAGCGCATAGGGCTATGTATCTATACCACCTCTCCTTTGCATGCCTTGGATTGAAGGAATCATCCACCTCAGCATACGCATAGAAATATATGTTCCTTAAATTCTTCAATATCCCCAGGAGAGCACCTTTTCCCAGGGATGTTTTTATTCCCAACACATTCCCAAGGGCACTTACACCCCTGTCTGTCCTGCTTGAACTCCTTATGACCGCATTCTCATCCCTTTCCCCAAGAATACGAAATATTTCACCTTCAACAGTCTTTCTTTCAGGCTGTCTTGAATACCCCTGGAAGAGTGTACCATCATAGGCAAATTTTAAAAGGTACATGGTACAAAATTTATGAAAGATTATTTATACTTTCTTAATATTTTTATTTTAATGAATTACAAGGTCCCGGATGAAAAGCTAATAACATTCATCATAAGGAAGGTGATAAAGGAGAAGGGGATCATAAACTCCCAGAGGGAATTCCTTTCCCTTGTTCTCAGGGAGCTGAAACAGTCGGGTATAGATTACAGACTTAATGGTATTAGATTGAGAAAAATAGCAATAAACAAGGCGGGAGTGAAGGTGGAGATTGAGTACAGGGAGACGGGGGAGGAGTCAAAAGATTTAAAAATATGTCCAGTATGTGGTAATAAGCTGGTGGACATATACAACCTCACACTTGAAGGTGGGAGGATACCCACAGGTAAAAAGTGCACAAAATGCCCTTACTGGACGGGTATAAATAAAAGGGTCCCCAGAAGGTATACCTTCATGAGGTGATATGTATGATGCATAAAAAGGAAGGAAATATGGTGTTTGCAAAGTTTGATAAGGGAGAGGATCTCTTTGAATCCATATTGAAGCTCCTTGATATATACGGCATTAGGGGCGGGACAGTCCTTTCTGGTATAGGAATGCTCAGGGACTTCGAGATAGGATACTTCAATGGTAAGGAATACGAGAAGAAGTTTGTTGAGAGGAACCACGAGCTTGTGGCACTTCACGGCAGTATATCTGAGGATGAGCCAAGGTTACATCTACATGCAGGTCTTGCAGGTCCAGATCATGTGATAATAGGAGGCCATCTATTCGGCGGTAAGGTTGATCCGCTCCTGGAGATTACAATTGTGGTATCATCCTTCCCAATGAAAAGGGTGTACAATGATAAGACCAACCTGAAAGAGCTAAGTTTCTAATGCTCCAGGATCTAATATTTCTCATCATTATACTCCTACTGTTCTTTATCTCAGTTAGGATTGGTGTTCTTGATATTTGGGGATCCACGGCTGCCCTTTTTCTTGGCATTCTTGTTTACTATTTTGGAGGAGCGCAATACCTCATAATCCTTGTATCCTTTGTGGCAATATCATACATTGCAACTGTTTACAAATACAGATACAAGAGGGACATCTACGGAATGGATAAAAGGAGGAACATAGGTAGCGTTATATCAAAGGGCATAATACCGATGCTAATAATATTTCTACCATTAGGTGGTATTTCAAGATTCTATCTTTTCTCTGTTGCAGTGGCTGCAGCTACCGCAGATACTGTTTCAGGGGAACTAGGTATATTCTCAGAAAATACATATTCGTTGATAGGTCTCAGGAGGGCAGTACCGGGAGATGAGGGGGCAATTTCCATATTGGGCGAATTCTATGCATTTCTTTCCTCATCATCCATAGCAATTCTCTACTACCTATTCTCCCTGAACATGGTATTATCAATCTACGTGTCCATATTCGGTTTCCTTGGATCAAACTTTGACAGCCTTCTTGGCGCTACCCTGGAGAAGAAGGGTTACATGGAAAAACACTCCGTAAATTTCATTGCAATAATTATAAGTATAATTTTGGCATATATGATTATATGAAGAAGATAATTCTTCTAATACTCGATGGTCTTGGTGACAGGCCTCTTGATTCCCTGGGAGGTAAAACTCCACTCCAGGCAGCAAGGAAGAAGAACCTCAATGCTCTTTCATCCATGGGAATGGTGGGTCTTTTGGATCCAATATCGCCGGGTATCAGGCCTGGGAGTGATACCGCACATCTTTCCCTTCTTGGTTATGATCCATTTAAGGTGTACACAGGAAGGGGGCCGTTCGAGGCCCTTGGACTTGGCATGGAACTGAAGCCGGGAGACATTGCCTTCAGGGGTAACTTTGCTACGGTGGATGATCAAATGAGGGTAATAGATAGACGTGCTGGTAGGATAGAGAGTGGAACGGATGAACTTGCAAAATCCCTGAACATGGAGATAGATGGTGTAGAAATAATGGTGAAGGAGGGTGTGGAACACAGGGCAGGTGTTGTTTTCAGGGGCGAAGGTCTTTCACCTGATGTTACGGATGTGGATCCACATGAAGAGGGCAGGAGAGTCCTTGAATCAAAGCCAATTAAACCGGAGGCGAAAAGAACAGCGGAAATAGTGAATAAATTCATAGTCAAGAGCTATGAGATACTCGATAATCATCCAGTTAACATGAAAAGGAGGAAGGAGGGTAAGAAACCAGCAAACATCATAATGCTGAGGGGCGCAGGTATAGTGCCTGAAATTGAAAATTTTAACAAAAAATACAACCTAAAAGGTGCCTGCATAGTGGGTGTCCCTCTCCTTTCAGGCCTTTGCAGACTTGCGGGTATGGATGTTCTCAAAGTACCAGGTGTTACTGGAACTGTAAACACAAATATGGAGAATAAGATTAGGTATGCGATAGATGCGCTGAGGGATTACGATTTCATCCTCATTAACATCAAGGCCACGGATGTTGCAGGGCACGATGGAAATGGAAATCTGAAAAAGGAGATAATAGAGAGGATAGATGGGGCAGTGGCCCCTCTCCTGGAAAATCTTGACAGGGTTACACTCATGGTGACAGGGGATCATTCTACACCATGCAGCGTAAAAGATCATACAGGGGATCCTCTGCCTGTAATGGTGGTAACTGAAGGTATAAGAAGGGATGGCATAGACCAGTTCGATGAAATATCTGCAGCAAGGGGGAGCCTGAGGATCAGGGGAAGCGATGTCATGAACATACTTATGAACTACAGTGAGAGGGCGGAGAAATTCGGTGCATGATTGATCTTTTTGTATTCATCTCACTCCTTTTTTTGATCACCATAATATACATCATAAGAAGGGATGGTGTTTTCCTTCTCGTAATCTCAAATGTGATCATATTCTCAATTGAGCTCTTCTATCCTGAATCCATGCTGGAACTTGCATACAACACAGGCAATCCCATATCCATGGGACTGCTCACTGGAATATTTGCACACTACAGCTATATGCATATACTTCTCAACATGGTGGTACTCCTGCTCATTGGCTATCCGCTTGAGGTGAGTATTGGAACAAGGAAATTCCTCACCATATATCTCACAACGGGAATTCTTTCAGAAATTGTTTATGCTGCAATATATTATGGCCAGGATTACATTCTTCTAGGTGCGTCTGGTGCAATATTCGGTGTTATGGGTGCACTGTTCAGGCTATACCCTGAGGATGAAATACCCATGTTCCTTGGATTCATCTTCATGCCAAGGATAAAGGTGAAGTACGCAGTTCTTTTTGCTGCTATAATCGAATTTCTTGCCATATTCCTTTCATATGAAGGTGACGTTGCACATCTTGTTCACGTTTCTGCACTGGTTATAGGTATGCTTATTGCACCATTCTTTACAGGATTTAAATCCATAGAGAATGTAGCGGATGATGAGGAATCAAAGAAGGTAATTAGGGAAATCATGAAGGAAAGGATACCGGAGATGAGGAGGATTTTACTTGAAGAATTTTTGAAAAAGAAATGTAACAAGTATGAGATAGGAAAGAATTATATAATATGTGATGGAAAAAAATATAGGCTTTAGATTAAAATATGGTTAAACGCATAACTTTCTATATTTATCATCTAAAAATTTTTTATCCGGTTTTTTGCAAAACCTATAGATTTTGAAAATTCATAAAATGATTTGGCTATCCTGAACATCATATCTGCCAGGGATTTTACAAATGATTTCAATACCACCCTTTTAATGCTCTTCAAAATGAATTCTATAGGATTAAGATCTGGAGAATACGGAGGCAAGAATATTAGATCGATGTTTAACGAATTGGCATAATTTATTACCTTTTTTGATTTATGCGTGCTAAAGTTGTCAAGTATTGCAGCGATTTTTTATCTCCATTTCTTTCTCTTATTTCCAACAGAAATTCCTGAAAATCCTTAATTTTCGAATGATCTCTAAAATCTATAACATTAACTCCATTTATGGAATAAAAGCCAAATGCGTTCATTTTATAACTATTGGAATTCTTTATCTTTTCTGGCTTAAAGAATGACCATAATCTTACAGTATTTGATGTTGTTTGTGGTGATGATTCATCTATGAATCCTATTACCACATTATCAAGATTTCTTTCACTCAGTTTTTTTTAGATCTTCTTCTGCATTGTTTGGGCTGCGGTAATCATGCTGATATTGCTTCGAATAATGCATACCTAGCTTTTTCAATAATTTACGAACGTGCTTAATATTATAAT
>PNIT01000163.1 GCA_002878135.1 Candidatus Aciduliprofundum sp. | reverse complement strand
AAAAAACCTCCTTTCTTAGAGTTAAAGTTTTTAAAAGGAGATATTACGATGGCTCGTCCTCCTAAATCAAATTGCGAACATTTTTGTACACTAACGTCTGTTCGCCATAGCTTGCTTCGCCAATTGCAGTTATTGTATCTCCGGAGCTATTATGGTTTGCGATAAATGATCTCCGTTCTTCTTGATTAGATAGAGAAACGCAGGAAAAGCTCAAGGCTAAGCTCTTGGTTTGCGATAAATGATCTCCGTTCTTCTTGATTAGATACTGAAATTATCCCAATACACAGATTGCTTTCTATTATGCTGCTACCCTCATATTCGCCTTCATCGCCAACAGTAACATAACATGCTATAGCTGTTTTACTCTGTTTTTTTTAAGAATTTATATTAAGAAAATTAAAATTTATGTTGTTCCGGTTTTAACGTTCTTCAGAATCTACGACGTATTTGAGCCTTTCTATCCTGACAAAAGAGCCGAAATCTTTGATTATTGTTCTCCCACGGATTTCTACCCGGGCCTTCTTTCCGTCAGGAGAATATACTTCCTTGTCTACAGGCAGATATTTTATCTTTCTGGCTCTTTTTTCATCCCAGCCCTTAAGACCACTCTTTTCACCTGATATAGGAGGAAAAATAGTTCCTGTATCCTCATTTTCGTCTATTATGAGTTCTCCTTCATCTCCAATTGATAAATTTAGATACTCCAGGCTGTTAAACCATTTATCGACATTTTTACCACGACGTATAGCGTTTTTGTTGAATAATATCGTTCCAGTTCGCCATTCCACGATGGCCACACCTCTCATAAAGACATCTTTTTTAAAATCATCAAAGCCATAACCGACAGCAATGAGTTCTTTATTAAGAGACCGGCACTCAGTTATGTTTCCACCGACATTCGAAATCTGCCAGAATGTTTTTTGAGGTTCGTAGTAACTTTTTAGGAAAAGGGTCGCTCCTTTACCTACCAAATAATATCCTTCACCAATTAAGTCAAAACAATCGGGTATGGATGGACCATTAGGTCCCTGATAAGGCCCAAACCTGAATTTCTCCTGCCCTTTCTCCCCGTCTATGATGGAAATAGGCCCAATTTGCCCTTGAACTTTCGATGGGACCAGAGCAAAATCTTTGCCGAATGTAGCCTGTTCTAACCATCTTCCTTGAGCCTTGACTCTATAAATCTCTTTTCCGTTCAGATCAATGAGCTTTATAAGGTAGGTTCCATTTTCATCTGAGTTCGTAAGAAGAATCTTATCACCGATATATCCGCCGAACCACCATCCCGGCTCAAGAGTCAGGTCGGAAATAAGATTATCCTGGCTATCAAAAATCAAAAGCCGGCGAGGTATATCGCCTTTTACCAGCTGCTCATCAGGCAGGTCAGGCAGGAGATATAAAGCTCGCGAAAAATATTCTTTAAACTTCCAACCGTGTGGAATCATATACTCATGGATGACTTCCTGAGCCAGCGAGGGCAGCAGAACCAATCCTGTAATTAATAAGATCATTATTGTTTTTTTCATTTTGAGCCTCCTCAATAATTAACAATTTCCAATTTTTTCACTCGGGCAGGTCTTAACACCATTTTCCCAGATCTCTAAATGTAAATGAGGACCGGTAGAGTTGCCGGTACTATCACATAAGCCTATCGGAGTTAGACCTGCAGTCACTTTAGTTCCCACAGCTAAGCCTATTCCTGATGGATCGCCTGGTTTACCTTTAAGATGAGCATATATCCATATATTACCAGCGTCATCTTTAATCATTACATAATATCCATAGCCTGAAATATAAGTTATTTTTTGACCAGTTATTTTATCTGTTTGCGTCGTGGTTTGCACGCCAACATATATTACTTCTCCACTGGCAGCGGCATAAATGTTAGCTCCATCAACCCCGGGGCCAGTGATGTCCCAGGCCCCATGGATATAGGTACTTCCATCTTCTTTCTGTCGAATTTCATCACAATTTGATGAAATAAATAAACCATTCATCCTCATTATGACATTATTATAACAGTCAATATATCCATCGTTGTTTGTATCATAAACATTAGGTTGCGTTGGGCCCATCCCACCGCCTGGTCCTCCTGGTTCTGAATCATCTCCGCTGTCACCGTCGCTGGCGCCACCAGTGCTGTCATCTTCGTCGTCAAAAATAATATTATCTATTACATAAGTGCATTGATAAGAAGTCTCTGGCTTACTGAGGTACCATTCGCCATCGTCTGGGTTATACCATGCATAACTTGTAGTAACTTCGACGCAATCCCAATGCCCAATAATACTCATATTAGAATGAAGAAAACGGGAAAACAAAAAAACGAAAACAAAAATGCAACCCAGAAACCATAAAAAAATCCCGCCTTTCCTCATTTTTTATTCTCCTTAATGGACTTCAAAATTAGCTTAAAAAAAAACATCTTTGTCAAGTACCCGAATTGCCTCATTTAAAATCTACTCGAAGATGATTCGTTACCTCACGAGAAAATCTAACCGAAATTATTTCGCTTTCTGGTGATCGAGCTCAGGATTGTGATCAAGAACCGGGTGCACGGTCTTCTGGATAAGCTGGGGTAAAGCACCCATTTGATAATCTCTTTACTGGGCGGGGTCTGAAGTTTTTCAAGTCAATCCTTCTTTCAGGTTAAGACATGGTATCCAGGATAAGGGGAGTATATGGAGGCAGCGCAGTGGGAGTCCAGCCATTGGAATTTCGCCTGAGGAA
>PNIT01000054.1 GCA_002878135.1 Candidatus Aciduliprofundum sp. | reverse complement strand
ATCCGAGTACTTCAGGCTGCTGTCAGCCAGCCAATCGTTGCGGTTCAATGAAACTCCACTCACGGGTGGAGCAGGAGACAAGCAACAAGTTCCGAAGCTTTAGACAGGAGTAGCTGACTTTACAACCTTAATTCCAATTAAAACATCCTTACCTTCTATGTCCCATCTCTTTGTATAAGCATTATCAAATTTATTCGATATGGTAGAAAGTGTTTCCCTTTCTATGTAATCCCTGAATGATTTCAATGCTTCCATTATTTCATCGTCACCTTCAATAAATATAATGATCCTGTCACTGTATTCAAGGTTCATCTCCTTCCTCATTATCTGTATTCTTCTCACTATTTCCCTTGCCAAGCCCTCAAGATAGAGATCCCTGTTTATCTCCCTGCTTATAAAAACATGTATATTATTATCACCTACATGAACTATTGATGGATCCGTTTCCTCCATCACCAGAAAAGCCTCTCCCGGTAATTCAACACCAAGTATGGAAACCTTCCCTTCCTCTATCTTTTTTAATAATTCCTTTGTATCAAATGATGAAATAATCTCCTTTGCCCTTGGTAATTTTTCCTTCAAGATTGGGCCGGCAATAGAGGGATTTATCTCAACCCTGTACCTCAATTCGACAGGCTCAGATTTAATTTCAAGATTTTTTATATTGAGTTCATCCTTTATTATGTCTGAATAATTTCTTGCTATTTCAATTATATCCCTATCCTGGGTGGATATTATCATATATTCAAGTGGCTGTCTTACTTTAATATTTGCAATCTGCCTTGCTCTCCTGCCAAGTTCAACTATCCTTATGAGATCTCCCATCTCCTTCTCAAGTTCAACATTTATAAGATTTTCATCGAATGAAGGGTATTCCTCCAGGTGCACACTTTTCCTGCCTGTGAGGTCCTGATATATGTAATCCGATATGAACGGTATGAATGGTGCCGTTGCCTTGGAGAATTCCTTGAAAACTGTATAGAGGGTTCTATAACCTGAGAGTTTTTCTGGGGTTATCTTCTCATCCCAGAACCTCCTCCTGGATCTCCTTATATACCAGTTGCTCAGATCCTCTATAAATCTTTCAATACATTCTGTAGCCTTGCTTATCTCATATGCATCCATATTTTTCCTTATGCATTTTATTGTGGAGTTTAGCCTTGATATTATCCAGAAATCTAGTTTGTTTGTTATCTCACCCCCATCAAAAATGAATTTGTCGAGTGTTGCATTATTCTTATAGAAAACATATGAATTCCACAGTGTTTCTATGGTCCTGGATCTGTATTCTTTAACAAGATGTTCCGATATTCTCCTGTCCCTCCAGGGTGGTATACTGAACATGTATAACCTTATTGCATCAGCCCCTAAACTTTCCATCCATGGCAGGGGATCCACCGCATCACCCCTGCTCTTGCTCATCTTCTCTCCTTTTTCATTAAGAACAAAACCAAGCGTAAGAACATTCTTGTATGCGTTTGAGTTGAATAATATTCCATTTACAACGTGCAGTGTATAAAACCATCCCCTGGTCTGGTCTATTGCCTCCGTTATAAAATCAACAGGGAAGAATTCATTGAACTTATCCCTGTTTTCATAGGGATAATGGAACTGCGCAAAGGTTGAACTACCTGAGTCAAACCACACATCTATTACGTATGGTTCCCTTTTCATATCCTTACCGCATACTGGGCATTTTACCCTGAGTTCATCTACCCAGGGCCTGTGTGGTTCAAAATACTCTGGCTTCTCCTTACATTGATCAAGGAGGTCCTGGAAACTTGAGGGTAGAAAATAGTGACCTTCTTCACATCTCCATATGGGGAGAGGTGTACCCCAGTACCTATCCCTGCTCAGGGCCCAATCCTTTGCCTCTGTGAGAAAATTCCCGAACCTGCCCTCTTTAAGGTGAGCAGGCATCCAGTTTATTTTCATGTTGTTCTCAATCAATTTTTCCCTTAGTGTTGATACCTTGATGTACCAGGTATCCAATGGATAGTAAAGAAGTGGTGTATTACATCTCCAGCAGAAGGGATATGTATGCTTTATTCTCTCATATCTAAATAAGAGACCCTTTTTCTTAAGATAATTGATTATCTCCCTGTCAGCCTCCTTTACAAATTTACCTTTCCAGGGGCCCTCAATAAATCTACCTTCCCTATCAACAGGATTTATTATCTTTACATTTTCCCTCTTGCCTATCTCAAAATCATCAGAACCAAAGGCAGGTGCTATGTGTACTATCCCTGTTCCCTCCTCAGTACTGACAAAATCGCCAGAAACAACATAAAAACCCTTACCTTCATATTTTATTTCATCAATGGGCCTTAAATATGCCTTGCCAAGGAGATCACTACCCTTGATCCTCTTCAGTACTTTGACATCACCAAACAATCTTTTCATTGCCTCTTCTGCAAGATAGTATTTTTCATCACCTTCAACAAGTACATAATCAATATCCTCTTTCACAGCAAGAAACATGTTTGAAGGGAGTGTCCATGGTGTGGTGGTCCACACTAGGAAGAATGCATCCTCTCCTAAAACCTTGAATTTTACATAAACGGATGGATCCTCAGTCTCCTTATAGCCCTGTGAAACCTCATGGCTGGACAAAGGTGTACCGCATCTTGGGCAGTATGGAACAATTTTATAGCTTTTTTCCAGCAACCCCATATCCCACATCCTTCTTAGGGCCCACCAGACACTCTCTATGTACTTTTCATCCATTGTTGCATAGGCATTTTCCAGGTCTATCCAAAATCCTATTCTTCTTGTCATCCATTCCCATTCTCTCTTGTATTTGAAAACATTCTCCTTACATTTCAGATTAAATTCTTTTACGCCATAGTTTTCAATTTCCTTCTTGGAGTTTATTTTCAGTGCCTTTTCTACTTCAAGCTCAACAGGTAGGCCATGGCAATCCCAACCGCCTATCCATGGGAATACATTTTCACCCTTCATTGCATGGTACCTGAGAACAACATCCTTTACGGCCCTTGTGAGAGCATGACCTAAGTGCGGCTGTCCGTTGGCGGTAGGTGGACCTTCAAGAAATGTGAATTTGATTCCCTTCCTATTCTTTTCCCTTAGAAGATGAAATATCTTCTCCCCTTCCCAGTATTCAAGCATCCTTCTTTCCATCTCTGGGAAATCTATCTTAGGATTAAATTCAAGTTTCATAATTTTCTATGGTTTAATGTAACATTATAATAAAATTTTTTGTAGTGCATCTTATCATTAAAAAATATACGGAATAATTTATCTCACTGAAAATTTTAAAAAAAATAAAAAGATATTTTTACCTCTTATTCAATGGGACAAATTGTCTTGGCTCTGGACCCTTGTACACTGCCCTAGGTCTGATGAGCCTGTGCTGCTCCTCAACATACTCTATGAAATGAGCCTGCCATCCAGTTATCCTTGAGAGCGCAAATAGTCCAGTGTATATATTATTTTTAAGTGGGAAACCGATGGCCATATAAACTATGCCTGAGTAGAAATCTGTGTTTGGATAAATACCCTTTGCACCATACTGCTTTATTCCAAGTTCCTCAAGCTTTTTGGCTATCTTGAATAACTTTTCAGCTTCTTTATTATTCTTCACAAGTTTTTCAGCAAATGCCTTGAATATCCTTGCCCTTGGATCGTATGTCTTATATACCCTGTGACCGAATCCCATAAGCCTCCTGTTTCCAGATAGTATGTTATTCTTGAACCAATCCTCGACTTTGTTTTCATCACCAATCTCTGCAAATTGTGCTATGGCTGCCTCCGCGGCACCACCATGCAGTGGGCCCTTTAGTGCAGCAAGTGCAGCGGTAACACCAGAATATATATCGGATAATGTTGAGACAGCTACGAGGCCTGCCGTTGTGCTCGCAGGGACCTCATGATCTGTATAGAGGATCAATGCGGCGTTCATTGCTTCTATGCATTCCTGGGAAGGATCCCTGCCAAATGCTGCCTTCAAAAAGCTCTTTGCAAAACTATCGGAGTGCTCGGGTAAAGCAGGTTCCATTCCCATGAAATGCCTAAACACATTGGCTGTTATTGCTGACATCCTACCAATTGATACTGCTGCTATATCCCTGTTTGTCTCCTTATTCCATTTGAATTTTGTTTCGGCAGCTGCAAATGATGCAAATGCTGTCATCTGCATAGCAACTGAATCTGATTCCTTTGGAAGCTTTCTTATGGTATCAATTATGTATTCTGGTATCCTGTATCCGCTCTCCACCTTCTCCCTGAATCTTTCAAGCTTTTCCTTTGTAGGAAGTTCACCATAAAGGAAAAGGTACTGTATCTCTTCCACCTTCGCACCACTGTTTATGATATCCTCTATAGAATATCCACCATACCTAAGTATACCTTTTTCACCATCTATTGTGGTAAGCCTTGTCCACTTGATATTTACATCCTCAAGACCTCTGCTTATTTCTTCACTTTCGGGCATAATATCACCTTGTTAGGGTAAGGCATACCAATTAATAAATTCTTTTACTTTTTAATCCAAAACTTTTTCAAGTAGCTTTATGAAAGGCTCCTCGGTTGAAATTTTTATCCTTGCATTCAGGGGTATAATCATCTGATCATTTCCATGACCGAATGGTAGGCCGTATATGGCCGGTTTTTTCATATTACTGACATAATAGTAAATAACCTCCTGGAGGGATGGTGTAGGTCCCTCATCCACTGGGATCTGTGTAAAATCTCCAAAGGCAAGACCCTTCACCCTGTAGAGTATTTTTGTAAGCCAGAGTTCTGCCATATACCTATCTATGTCATAGATGCTTGTTGCAACATCCTCAAGGAAAAGTATCCTGTCATGTGCCTTAAGCTGATACTCTGTTCCTATCAGGGATGTAACAAGTGAAAAGTTTGTTCCTGCACTCCTACCCTCCGCTTCACCTTCCACAAGTACACCCACTATCCTTGTTATCTGTGATGTTAGATCTGTTGTTTCCCCAGCAAGGAAATCCATCATATACTTTAGAAAATTATCCTGAATTGTTTCATAATCAACTGCTGGCATTGGACCGTGAAATGTAATTAAATCTGTCTTCTGGTTGATTGCAATATGCAGTGCTGTAATATCACTATAGCCCAGAAATATCTTTGGATGATCCTTTATTATATCAAAATCTATGAGTGGTAGTATCCTGAGTGATCCGTATCCTCCCCTGGCACAGAATACAGCATCCACTGAATCATCGAGAAAAGCATTCTCAAGTTCCTTTGCCCTGTCGTTATCAGGTGCAGAAAGATATCCTATCCTCTTCAATTTCCTTATATTTTCTCCAAAACTCACCTTATAACCCATCTTCCTGAGTTTTTCAACACCTATTGTAAGACTTCTCAGATTTGGGGGGCTTGCAGGTGCAATTATCCTTATATGTCCTCCTTTCTTCAATCTCACGGCCCTCATACTCTTTAATTAAAAATAAGGAGATATAAATTTGTTGCTGAAATTTAAACAAATTTGTTTAAAAAAATAAGAAAAAAAGGAAAATACCAATTTTTCTTTAAATAATTATTGATTTTTTATCGGGCCAAGTATTTATGTGATTTTTTTGATCTAAAAATCAAAAATATTTTTATATTATTTTTTAGAAATCAGCCGATTTAGTTAGATTCTATATTTTCTGGTATTCTGATAGTAATATTTATATACATAGATTGTAATCCATACAAAAAAAGGATGGTGATAAAGAATGGTGGGAATTAGTGAGATTAGCAAGAATGTAGCAAAGAAGACAAAGGTGACACAGAGGGTAGCAAGGGAGGTAATAAAGGCCTTCCTGAATGAGGTAGTGGATTCAGTTAATAATGGGAAAAAGGTGAACCTTGTTGGTTTCGGAATCTTTGAGCGCAGGGTTCAGAAGGAGAGAAAGGCCAGGAATCCACAGACGAAACAGATCATCAACATACCAAGCAAGAAGAAATTTACGTTCAGGGCTTCAAGTAAAATAAAGTACAAATAGATCATAACTTTTCTTTTTTTATTACCTCAATGTTTTTTATTGATGTTATGGGGTATTGACCATTTTCATCCTTTTCCAGATATTTAACCATGTCCCAGATGGTAAGTAGTGCCGCACTGACACCAACTAGGGCTTCCATCTCCACCCCTGTTTTATAATGTGCCTTCACCATACATTCTACCCTGATCCTGTTTCCATATATCTTAAAGTTTATTTGAACATCTTCTATAGGTAATGGATGGGCATGGGGTATTATTCCGGAAGTATTCTTGACAGCAAACAATGCAGCTGCCTTCGCAAACTCAAAAACATCACCCTTTTTCACATTTTTTTCTACAATCTCCTTTATGGTGGTATTCCTTAAAACTATATCACCTGCCGCCACAGCTACCCTTAGTGAAATGGATTTTTCACTAATGTCTATCATAATTTTCACTTCTTTTCAAGTATGATCCTTGCATCCACCACCTTTATACCATTTTCATAAACAAGTGTAGGATTTGCATCAAGTTCCTTTATCTCAGGAAATTCTGTAACTAGCTGGGAGATTCTACTTATCGCTTCACTGAGTGATTCAATGTCCTTTTGTTTTTCACCCCTTGCTCCATAAAGAATTGCCTTTCCATTCAATTCATTTATCATGTCTATGGCCGTTGATTTAGAGAATGGTGCTATCCTGAAACTTACATCCTTCATGACTTCAACAAAAATTCCTCCGAGACCAAACATAACTGTAGGACCAAACTGTATATCCTTTGTGGATCCTATTATGCTCTCTGTTCCTGGAGGAGCCATCTCCTGAACAGCTATACCTATTATTTCTGCATTGGGGACCTTATTCTTAACGTTTGTTACTATTTTATCAAATGCATCCCCTAGTTCCTCGGGGCTTTTTATGTTAAGGATTACCCCACCCACATCACTTTTATGTATTACCTGAGGTGATACTATTTTTGCAACCAGAGGGAATTGCATGTTCCTCGATATCTCAATGGCCTCCTCCTTAGTCCTTGCAAGCTTAGTTTTAGCAACAGGAATGTGATAGGCAGAAAGCATCTCCTTTGCCTCTACCTCCGTTACATAATCCCTTCCCTCAGCCCTGATCCTGTCAAGGATTGATCTTACAACACCCTGATCCACATCCTCAAACCTGTAGAATTCATCAAATCCTTTCTCTATGAATCTTCCATACTCCCTCAGGGCTGCCATTGCGCTTATGGCTCTATCGGGGGACCTGAAAACTGGTATTCCCTTTTTCTGTAGCCATTCAATGGCCCTCTCTGTCACCTCTCCTCCTATGTAGGAAACTGTTATTGGTTTGTCTGTTCTATTGCAGCTGGTTGCTTCAAAGATCTCCATGGAAAGTTCCCTTGGATCTGACACTGATGTTTCGCAATAAAGTACAGTAACGCCATTCACCCATGGATGCTGGAGTGCAATCTTCAGGGCTTTTCCATACCATTCAGCAGATGCCATACCAGTAATATCCACAGGATTTTTTGCACTACCAAACTCTGGCATTATCTCCTTCAATTTTTGCTTTAGGTCCTCTGGAGGATCCCTGAGTGGTATGCCATACCTTTCAGCAGCATCAGTGGCCAGGACACCTACTCCACCACCATTTGTTATTATGAGAAGGTTTTCACCCTTCATGGGGGGCTGAAGTGATAGTGCAAGTGACCTATCGAACAGATCGTCCAGTGTATATGCCTGAACAACGGTTGCCTGTTTAAATGCTGCTGAATAAACCTTTCCTGAGCCTGCAAGCGATCCTGTATGGGATGCAGCCGCTATTGAACCCCTGGCTGATACTCCAGATTTTAATGCAACTATTGGCTTTTCAAGTATCTTCTTGCAAACATCTATAAATTTCCTTCCATTCTTTATACCTTCAACATAAAGGGATATGCATTTCGTATCCTCATCATTCTTGAAATAGTCTATTAAATCAGCAAAATCGAGATCACTCATATTTCCTATGCTTATAAGATAGGACATTCCCACCCTGTCTACCCAGGTCCTGCTATCAAGGGCTATTAATAATGCACCGCTCTGTGAGATCATCGTTATTTTTCCAGGGTATGGAAGATATGGTCCAAATGATGCGTTCATCTTCATTGGATTGCTCATTATACCCACAATGTTGGGACCAAGAATCCTCATATTGTACTTCCTTGCAATCTCAACCACCTTTTCCTCAAGGTCAGATCTACCCACCTCACTGAATCCTGAGGCAATTATTGCAACACCTTTTACACCTTTTTTACCGCATTCCTCCACAACATTTGGTGTAATTGCTGCCGGGACTGTGATAACAGCAAGATCTATTTCATCAGGTATCTCTAGAACACTATGGTAACATTTCAGATCAAGTATTTCATCTGCCTTTGGGTTTACTGGAAAAATCTTTCCTTGATATTTTGAATCAATTAAATTTTTTACAACACTAAATCCTATTGAATGGGGATCCCTGGAGGCTCCCACGATTGCTATTGATTTTGGTTTGAACATTGGATCCAAGTTTTCCATTAATACCACCTAGTTATCATAATCCATAAGGCTATATAAATTATTATGGAGATAAGAGAATTTTATTTTTTACCATTCAACATCCTTTCAAACTCCTGAATTGTCAACCTGAACTGTTTTCCAGATTCTAGTTCCTTCACTGTGACCATATTTTCCCTAGTCTCTTCATCACCTACAATGATCGCATTTTTAGCACCTATCTTATGAGCATATTTAAGTTGATTTGAGAGAGACTTACCTCCCATATCAACCTCAGCAACCTTACCCTTCTCTCTTATGATCCTAGCAATTTTTATTGCGTAAATTCTGTTATTACCCTGTATAGCAATGTAATAATCAGGTGATTCATCTACACTTGGCCATAGGTTCTCCCTTTTCATTAAGATCTCAAGTACAGCGTCACCCATACCAAAGCCTACAGCAGGTACCTTCTCTCCTCCAAACAATGATACAACATTATCGTATCTACCGCCACCCAGTATTGCCCTGAGTTCACCCCTGAAATCATGTGCTTCAAAGACAATGCCAGTGTAATAGGCTATACCCCTTACAATTGATAGATCGTATTGAAAGTCCCCATAATCATAAACTTGGAGATATTCCTCAAGTAGCTGGAGTTTCTGAAGTATTTCATCATCAACTAGACCCTGAAGTTTTTCCATCAGCATTGATGATCTACCCTTTATCTTTATAAAATCCATTATGTCAATTTCCCTAGTTATCTTTTCAAACTCTTCCCTAAATCTTTCCTCACCTATCTTTTCCATTTTATCAATAAGCCTTAGTGCACCTTCTGTATCCTTAACACCATATCTCATTAGAATTGATTCAATAAGGTTCCTGTCGCTTATCCTCATTAAGTATTTCCCCCTGAGACCAAGTGATTCCAGAATGGCCTGAGCGAGTGCTATCACCTCTGCATCAGCTTCTATAGTCCATATGCCAAAGATGTCTGCATTGTATTGATAGAATTCCCTAAGCCTTCCTGATTGAGGTTCCTCATATCTCCACAACTTTGGTATGGAGTACCATTTTATGGGTTTTAGCATATTCTTCCTCTGAGCCACCATCCTGGCAACAGTGGGTGTGATCTCAGGAACAAGGGTAATCTCCCTACCACCCTTATCAACAAAGGAAAATGTCTGTGAAACAATCTCTTCACCACTCTTCAATCTGTAAAGATCCAGAGGTTCAACGCTGGGGGTATCTATCTCCTTAAAATTAAAGATCCTTGAAACATATCTCATTGTATTAAATATCCTGGCCCTAGCTACCATCTCCTCTGGATATATCTCCCTGAACCCCCTTAACTTCCTCAAATTTTCATCCATCCACTTTCACCCTTGAATTACCTGCAATGAATTCTTGATCGCATACTGAAATAAATTCTTTTTTCATTGATTTCCATAATACCTTGATCCCATAAAGGATTTGTTTTTAATTTTTTATTTATATTAAAGTTATTGGATCTTTTTTCTTCGGGACATCTTTTTAAAGGTATCCGTGAATTTTAAATACATGCACCTTATACACTCTCATTACCGAATAAGAATGTGCACCCGGTGATCATATCTGGTTATCGGGGAAGAGCCTAGATCTGTAAGGATCAATGAGGCTAGCATAGGCAATCCGGTCAAATGGGTCAGTGCACCTGTTTGATCCTACTTACGCCATCTGGTGGATGGTTTGGCTCGGGAGCCGATGAAGGACGTGCCAAGCGGCGAAACGCTTCGGGTAGGCGCATGGAGCCTTAGATCCGAAGATCTCCGAATGGGACTTCCTGGTACCTTCGGGTACCATTCCCTTTGGGAAGGGGAACCTGGGGAATCGAAACATCCTAGTACCCAGAGGAAGAGAAATCAATAGAGATTCCCTGAGTAACGGCGAGTGAAAAGGGAACAGGGCAAACCGAATTACCTGCCGAAAGGCAGGTGAGATGTGGAGTTTAGGGCTCATCCCAATACCTCATAGGGGAAGTGGAATTGGCCTGGAACGGCCAGCCATAGAAGGTGAAAGCCCTGTACACGTAACCCTATAGGTTAAGAGGATGATGTCCCAGAGTATCGTGCGTCGGATATCGCGCGAGAAGATGGGTCCCATCAAGATCCAACCCTAAATACTCCCCGAGTCCGATAGCAGACTAGTACCGTGAGGGAAAACTGAAAAGTGCCCCGAAAGGGGGGTGAAAAGAACCTGAAACCAGATGGTAATAACCCGATAGGGCATGGAAGAGATGAAGAATCCGTAACTGGATTTAGATCAGTGTCCTATCGTCCGTGTTGAAGAACGGGCCAGGGAGTTCGAACCATCGGCGAGGTTAATCTCCTTAAGAGAGTAGCCGTAGCGAAAGCAAAATGCTCGCAGCCCTTTGGGTGAGGAGCTGGGTGCGTTCGCCCGGAGTCGATGGCGAGAGACCCGAAGCCGGTCGATCTAGACCTGGGCAGGTCGAAGCCCAACGAAAGTTGGGTGGAGGACCGACCCGGTGCTGATGTGCAACTCGTTCGGTTGACCTGGGTCTAGGGGTGAAAGGCCAATCTAGGCCGGCAATAGCGGGTTCCCCCCGAGACTACCCGCAGGTAGACCTCTGCAGAGGAGGCATGTGGGGTAGAGCCACCGATGGAGAAGTTTAGAGCCGGAAGGCTCGGCTTCTCTTTCGAACTCCGAACCTATATGCTCCGTAGAAGCAGGGAGCTAGGGTTGTCGGGATAAGCTTGACACCCGAGAAGGCAACAACCTAGACAGGGGTTAAGGTCCCAAAATGCAGGCTAAGTGTCATGCAAAGGGCGTCCGGAACCTAAAACAGCGGGGAGGTTGGCTTAGAAGCAGCCACCCTTTAAAGAGTGCGTAACAGCTCACCCGCCGAGGTTTCGGGCCCCGAAGATGGACGGGACTAAGCCTGCTACCGAGACCTCTGGGCACCCGTAAAGGGTGATCCGGTAGGGGGGCGTGCTGCTGGGGCAGAAGTCTCTCCGAGAGGAGGGATGGACCCAACAGTAACGCGGATCCTGGCGTAAGTAGCAGCAAAGTGCCGTTGAAATCGGCATCGCCGAAGGGGCTAAGGGTTCCTTGGCAATGTTCGTCAGCCAAGGGTAAGCCGGTCCTAAGCACGATCTTAACAGGAACCGTGCGAAAGGGAAGCTGGTTAATATTCCAGCGCCAGGGGTGTTTCGCCCAGGAGATGACACCTCAGGATAGGCGGAGGATCCTTGCCTAGATCTCCTTCATTCCGAACTCTGGGGAGTACCGTAATGGTGAGAACCAGGGGAAGGGATGGAGGGCCTACCTAGGGTGGGTTCCGCTGAGTCCAGGGGTCCATGAAAAGTCTCCTGGGGTCATACCCCTGCCCGTACCAAGAACCGACACAGGTGCCCCTGGGTGAGAAGCCCAAGGCGAGTGGGAACAATCGACCCGAGGGAACTCGGCAAAATGGCCCTGTACCTTCGGAAGAAGGGGTGCCTACTCCGTGAAAGAGTAGGTCGCAGTGGCTAGGGGACTCCGACTGTTTAACAAAAACACAGGTGGCCGCCAGACCGTAAGGTTGAGTATGGCCGCTGAAGCCTGCCCAGTGCCGGTACCTGAAAGCCCCGTCCAAGGGGAAGAAGGGCCGGTAAACGGCGGGGGTAACTATGACCCTCTTAAGGTAGCGTAATACCTAGCCGCTTAATTGGCGGCTTGCATGAAGGCCCAACGAGGGTCCCACTGTCCCCGGGTTGAGTCCCGTGAAATCGATGTAATGGTGCACAATCCAATCTCTCCCATCTGAAAGCGAAGTCCCTGTGGAGCTTTACTGCAGCCTGTTGTTGCGATATGACTCCGGATGTGTAGGGTAGGCGGGAGCCTACGAAGCCCGGGCGCCAGCTCGGGTGGAGGCGACGATGAAACACCGCCCTTCCGGGGTTATATTGCTCACTCCTTATGGAGGACAGCGATAGGTGGGCAGTTTGGGTGGGGCGCCACGCCCTTGAGAAAGAAACAAGGGCCTCCAAAGGTAGGCTCAGGAGGGTCAGAAATCCTCCGTTGAGTATAAGGGCAAAAGCCTGCTTGACGCGGTTGCGAACAATAATCAACCGCGATACGAAAGTAGGGCCTAACGAACCACCCTGTCCTCATTGGTGGGGGCGGGTGATAAGAGAGAAGTTACCCCAGGGATAACTGAGTTGTCTCCGGCAAGAGTTCATATCGACCCGGAGGTTTGCTACTTCGATGTCGTCTCTTCCTATCCTGGCGGTGTAGCAGCTGCCAAGGGTGGGGCTGTTCGCCCATTAAAAGGGATCGTGAGATGGGTTCACTACGTCGCGAGACAGTAGGGGTGCTTTTCGATGGGAGTGCCCGGGTGCCTGCGGGGTAGGATCCCTTAGTACGAGAGGAACGGGGATTCGTGGCCACTAGTCTACCGGTTGTCTGGCAAGGCAGTTGCCGGGCAGCCACGCCATAACTGATAAGTGCTGAAAGCATCTAAGCACGAAGCAGTCCCCAAAAAGAGGCACCCACTGAGACCTCTCCTAAAAGAGGAGTTTGATAGGACCGGGGTGTAAGCGCCAAGCCCTCGGGCGAGGCGTTCAGCCCGCGGTTACTAACGGTCGATCCTGGATCGAACAGGGAATCTGGCCCAGACTTAAGGGTTGCCTATGCTGGCCGTAAATGGTGTTGTTATGATGGATGAAAGAATAATTTCAAAATATCCTTTTTTAAGGGAGGGAGCAAGGTTATTTGGTAATATACTTGTTGAGGATATTCTATCAAAAAATAAGTTCTCAGAGGCCAGGAGGATAGCAATTTCACAGATAGAGAGGGCCTTGGGCATCGATGCAAGGATTTTTTCAAGTGATTATGAGACGAGATACCTGGCATACCATATATCTAGGATGGTGCTGAGCTATCTCCATGATCCAATACTAACCAACAGGTATGCCACCATGTTCAGGGATATAATAGAGAAGGAGATACTAAGAGAGGAACCTGAAATAATAAGGGAGGTATGCAATGCATTATCCATAGATTCACAGATTGAGGGGAATAATCTCAGGATTTCAATCATGGATTATGTGAGGGCCATAAAGAGACTGGGAGAAAGATATTCTTTGTTCTACCAGAGGGTGAGAGGTGGGTATGTATATCTTAACATTGACTTGGAGAGGGAAAGGATTGCAAAGGTAGTTAGAGAGGCTTTTCTGGATTACTTCAGAAATGATATAGAAAACCTGAAACCACCAGATTCCATATTTCAATATCTGAAGGATGATATAGAGAGGATAAAGATGCTAAGGGATGAAAGGATTTCATCCTATTCACCTGGTGAATTCGGTGAACTCTCACCTGAGTCATTTCCACCATGCATTAAGAGTATAATTTCATCCATAGAGAGGGGTGAAAATATCTCACATAACGCAAGATTCTCACTTGTAACATTCTTGAACCAGATAGGAATGGAGAAGGAGGGTATTTATGCTATCTTCCAGAAGGTTCCAGATTTTAATGATAGGATGACGGATTACCAGATAAAACATATCACTGGTGAGAGAGGAAAAACGGTATACTCTGCGCCAAAATGCTCCACCATGGAACTATACAACCTTTGTGTCAAGAATTATGTTAGGGATCCCCTATGCTTCAAGGAATGGATGACACATCCCCTCATATACTACAGGGTGAAAAAGAAATCAAAGATTCCTCCAGGCCCTAAATGATCTTTGCAGTGCTGTTATGTGACCCAATAAGCCTATGATTAATAAAAGGATATCTGATATTGAATAGTTGAATAATGTCCATGGTATTAGAAATTGTAATATTGGAAGAAAAATAAAAATTACAAGCCTGTCCGCCCTCCCCAGCATTCCACCATAATCCCTCTTCCCCAGAACTGCCTGAGCCTGTGTTCCCGCATAACTTGTGAAGTATATGCCTGTTAATGCTATTACCCCCATATACCAGTGAACGTATGAACTGAAAGTAAATCCAAGAACTATAAATGTATCTGAATACCTGTCTATGAGGTGGTCAAGGAAATCTCCCTTCCTTGATGCCCTTCCCAACATCCTTGCCACCTTTCCATCAATTGCATCAAAAAGTGATGATATGAATATCAGGAAGGAGGCGAATATTAAAAATATATATCCGATATAGAGAAAATATCCTGCCAGGGCCGCCAGGATAAGTGAAACATATGTAATAAAATTTGGATTTAAACCTAAAAATGGCCTAGATATCTTTTCTAGAATAGTGTCCACATTCTTCCTATATCTGTCTAATACCATTTCAGTATTTCCTCCGTATAATCTATATTGCCTGCCCTATATTCCTCACCTTTGCCTTCAATAATTTTTTCTATAATATTCAGAATCTTTCCTTCATCACTTGATGTTGTATCAATCTCGTATACATTCCTGCATAATTCCAATGCCTCCTGGGTGATTATACCTAGAGCCTCCGCCTCCATATTTTCCCTTATCTTCTCTTGGGTATAATTTCTCTCCCTAAGCCTTTTTTCAAGGATTGAGGGATTTGTTCTAAAAACAATAACAATATGACAATCTAGAAGGTGTGAATAATGACCAACAAGTATTGCATCATTTAAATCCCTCAATTTTTCTTTCAAACATTGAATATCCACCACCCTTACCCTCCTTTTCCTATCGTACCCCTTCAAACAACCATTCTCCCTCGCAAACTCATTCAGATCTATGGATTTTCCAGGGATCAACTTTGAAATTGTTGATTTGCCTGTACCTGGCGTACCTGTAATGCATATCCTCATCGGAATACATATACAATTTGTTTATAAAAATTTGTGCAATAACCTTTATATGGAAAATACATTTTTATATGTGTGAAGAAACTGAGGGTATTCATATTTTCAATAATACTTGTATGGGCTTCAATAAGCCTTGCCTTCATAGTTCAGGATATATATTCTGGGCCTGAAAGATCCATTAAAACATCACCTCAGAGTGTGAATGTTACCACAATGGAATTTTATAATAGTGGCCCAGTAAATTCCCTGCTTATACTTCAGGCCATATTGATCATATGGGCAATTTCATCTCTGTTCGCCTTTATTTTCTATTTCAAAAAATCCTTGTACATAATATTCAGGATAACAATGTCCATGCTGGGTGTGTTCATTGTTATGGGGTTTACATACCTCATAGCCTGGTTTATTGTATTCAATTATCCCACAAAATCTCAGATACCTATATTCTCACCGCAGTATTTAAGTGGTTCAATACCATTCATAATACCGCTCATAATTCTATTCCTGATCCTTCTTTACATAGGAAGTAGACACATACCAACAAAAGTTAGGAAGGGGAATGTAAACATTTCTGATTCTATAGGTAGGATGATCAAGGAACTCAGGTTCAGCGATGATATAAGGGGTGCAATAATGAAGGTTTATTATGACCTTAGCAATACACTGCAAAAACATGGTATTATTGAGGACGAATACCTGACACCTAGGGAATTCGAAAATATCTCCTTAAAGAAGATTGGTATAGATTCTAGACCCTTTGAAACCATAGTGAAACTTTTTGAGGAGGCGAGGTACAGTAATCATCCATTGAATGAGGATCATAGGAAGATGGCCATTGATGCGCTAGAATCCATAAAGAGATTGCTGGGGGAATAGTATGAAAAATTTCCCTCTGAGTGTAATAAAATATGCCCTTCCACTGATCATCATACTTGCATTCTTCTCATTTTTCAGCGGAAGTACCCTTTATTTTTTCATATCATTCATATTCCTCCTTTCCATTTTTATAATCATATATCCTTTCTATGAATCATCCTACCAGCCTGAGGAGAAGGAGGAAAAGAATAAGAGTTATGAAAGGGAGCAGGATTTACTAGAAAAAAGGTTTGAAGAGGCAAAGAATGGAAATCCAGTTGCGCAGAGGTTAATAGAAGAAAGGGTATTTATGACGGCAGTTGAGGAAATATCTGACAGAACTGGAAAGAGTGTGGGTGAGATAATTGAATTAATTGAAAAGGATGAAATTGCCATTGACAAGGAGGCATTAAATATACTTATGAAATTTCTAAATAGGCGAAACTCCATGGATCTATCTGTGGATGGTAATGAATTTGAGAGGGACATAAAGTTTTTAATAAAAAGGCTGGGTGATTGAAATGGGCATGGATGAATATAAAAAGATGGTGGACGATATAATTGGAGAGGTAAGGAAGGCAGTGATAGGGAAGGATGATGTACTTAAGAGGGTGATGGTAACAATAATTGCAAAGGGCCATATACTTATAGAGGATTATCCAGGACTTGCTAAGACCCTGATGGCAAGATCCTTCAGCAATGCCCTTGGATGCAATTTTAAGAGGATACAGTTCACACCGGACCTGCTCCCAATGGACATACTGGGGTCATTCATATTCAACAGGGAGAGGATGGATTTCAGATTCCTAGAGGGCCCTATCTTTACCAACATATTGCTTGCTGACGAGATAAACAGGGCACCACCCAAGACACAATCTGCACTACTTGAGGCCATGCAGGAATACCAGGTAACTCTTGAGGGTGAGACTAGGAAACTTGAGATGCCATTCATAGTTATAGCCACTCAGAATCCCATTGAATTTGAGGGTACATATCCGCTTCCAGAGGCTCAGCTTGATAGGTTTCTTGTGAGGATATCGGTGGGTTATCCGAGCAGGGAGGCTGAGGTGGCAATGCTGGAATCAAGGAAGAAATTAAACATGGATTATCTCCAAGTTAACAATGTAATAACGAAGGATAAGCTCCTTGAGATCCAGGATAACGCTGAAAAAATTCATGTTGATAGTTCCATAGAGGAATACATAGTTGAACTTGTAACAAGGACAAGGAAGAATGAACAGGTGGAGGTGGGCTCAAGCCCCAGGGGTACACTCGCTCTTTTCAAGCTTTCCAGGGCAATGGCACTTGCAAACGGAAGGGATTTTGTAATCCCAGATGATGTAAAAAGTGTGGCGAAAATGGCCCTGTCACACAGGATAATACTTAAGCCGGAGCCCTGGATAAGGGGAGTGAAGCCAGAGGATATTATAGAGAAGATACTATCATCAACACCAGTGCCAAAAATATGAATGGCCTGCATATCTCAAAAAATGGTATTACGTTTTTCATAATTTTTGCACTCTTTGCCTCAATAGGTGCCTTGCTGAGAATACCTCAGGCAATTTTCTTTACAATACCTTTAGTTGTATACCTTTCTTTGGGTGCAATTTTATTCAAGAATGGTGAAATCATTGTACATAGGAAGTTCAAGGAGCATATAACAATAATGGGTGAGGAGATTGAGTACACAATAACTATAGAATCAAATGGATTTGAGGGGAATGTTTCAATTGAGAACAGGGATATAAGGGCAGATTTGTACATCAAAAATAATGAGAAGAGGGAGATAAATGGTAGGATAAGGTTTAAAAATTTCGGAAAATACGATTATTCTGAAATAATTGTCAGGTTTTCAGATCCACTTTACCTCTTCAAGGGAGAATTAAGGATTAATGATACCTGTGTAATAAGGGTATTCCCTGAGATGGAAAATCTTAGGAAATTCAGGATGAAATCAAGGAGGACGAGGGCTGTAATAGGTGAGATCCCATCAAGGTTTCTGGGCATGGGTGATGATTTCTATTCCATAAGGGAATTTGAATACGGTGATGATCCAAGAAATATAAACTGGAGGAGAACAGCATTTGTTGATAGATTAATGGTAAACCAATTTTATACTGAAAAATCCGGTAATACTGTTTTATTGGTGGATGTGAGAAGATATCAGAAATCTGATATTGACTACCTTGAATACATTCAGAGCTCAGTTAAGGCTGCCCTTACACTATCGAATGCAATACTTTCAACCAGAAACAGGCTTGGTTTAATAATACTAAAAAATACTGTTGACTGGGTTTACCCCGGTTATGGTAAAAAACAATATCTGAGGATTGTTGAATCACTTTTAACGGTTGAGTCAAAATCCTTCAGCTATATACCACTTGAATTCGGTAAAAGGATTATAACAAGATTCTTCCCTCCAAATTCGAAGGTGATAATCATAAGTTCTTTATTTGATAAAGAAATAAATGAAATAATGTACGAATTAATTTTGAAAAAGTATGATATTCAGGTGGTGGTACCGTACTACCAGAGGGCGAAGGAAGAGACAGTTCAGGAGATAATTTCATTTGAAAGAAGAGTAAAGATAAGGATGATTTCAAAGTATGCTGATGTAATTGAGTGGAATGCTGAAACACCCCTAACAAGGTCTATGGAGGTACATAGAAGATGATGAAAATCAGTAATCCCTGGTATTTCAGATGGATAATTTTTCTATTAATTTCAATATTGACCATTATTTTTTCAAATCCATTTGTAATGGTGGATACAATTCTTCTTCTTTCAGTATCACTAATCCTTTTCATTATACATTCATTTTATAGTGATTCTTTTTTCCTTTACATATCATCCACATTATTAATAGGTGCCATAATTTCATCGAGTATAGGAAGAAATCCATTCAGTGCATTTACATTGTTAACATACTCATTAATAATATTCCTTGCACTAATTTTCATTGTCTTTTCCCTGGAGAGGAATTTTAGTGGTCCATCCATAAGGGCCATCATAATTAACTCCTCAGCATCAATTTTAATATCCTTACTCTTCATTTTCACACTCTCAGATTTTATCATTCTTAGGAGGGATGTAATTTCACTAACTGTTATGCTGATCATAATAATACTATCCATATACTTTCTACTGGAATCACTGGAAGGATAGATTTTTATTTTTATTCTTGATTAGAGATCTATGGTAAGGGTAACGATTGTTAATCCTGAGAAAAAGGTAATGGAAATAAGGGACGTAAAAACTGTGATGGATGTCCTTAAAAGATTGAACTTAAATCCTGATGCTTACATAGCATTCGTAAACGGGAGGCCAGTTCCTGAGGATGAGAATATTGAAGGGTATGATGAGCTTGATTTAATGCAGGTATTCTCAGGGGGATGATCCGCTTTACACTAATTTTTAAAGGGTCTTCTCTTCAATAGAGTTAAATTATTTATATAAGAACAATTATATAAGAACAATATTGTTTTAATCATGAAGTATTATACCCTTGGGGCAATATTTCCCTTTTTAATTTTTACCTCACTCTCAGTCGACCAAAATACACTTATCTCCAATGCAAATGCAGCGGAACCAATGACCATCATAGGCATTTATGTACACGGTTTCTTCCTTTTGATGGCCGTGGGTCTTCCATACCTTGTACTGACATATGAATTCCTGGGCATTAGAAGGAAAGATTATGATTACCTAAATGCTGCAAAGAGATTGAATGCGGTATGGGGTATATCATTCGCAATCGGTTCAGCAATAGGAACACTAGTAGAATTCGGTCTTGTACAGGTATGGTCAGGAACACTTGTGGCCATAGGTTCATTCTTCTTCGCACCACTTACGATTGAACTTTTTGCATTTATGGTGGAGGTGGTCTTCGTAGTAATATACCTCTTTACCTGGGATGTGAACAGGCCTTCTTGGTTCCATTTTTCCTCAGGATTGATACTGCTTATTGCATCGAACCTTTCCGCCTATTTAATTCTGGCTGCCAATGCCTTCATGAATGTACCCTGGGGCACAGGGGATCTTGTTCAAAGAATACTTCCGTGGATGCCTGCCCTTGGAGGGAACTATGTAAACCAGCAGGCCCTTGCAAACCTTTATTTTGAACTGCAGAACAAGGGATCCCTGGCCCTGATAAAATATTCACTAGGAGACAATATAGGAATAATATTTTATAATCCAATGGTACCTTTAATCAATCCAGATCTTTATGCTACATTCTTACATACAGTACTTGCCACAATTATAATAGCCTCATTTGAAGCTAGCGCCTTCATTGCACTAGATTACATTAGAAGG
>PNIT01000083.1 GCA_002878135.1 Candidatus Aciduliprofundum sp. | reverse complement strand
TCTATGGTGTGAAATTTTTCAACTGGAAAATATTCAAGGTCACCATGCCTCAGTATGAATATCTCGAGGTTCCTTATTGAGATTGAATCAGGGAGTATGAAAATATCATAATCTAAGTTTTCTTCAATGAAATCTAAAGGGTTACAGTAAATTAGACTTAGCATCATACATGAATCAATTAATGTTATTAATTTTTTTTAGAAATATCAGGAATGTTGACGGTATACACCTCTAGGGTTCAAAACCGTACATCTCCATTAGCTCCTTAAACTTCCTCCAGCCCCTTAGGAGGTCCCTTCCATGATCCGTTATACTGTAAAATACCTTATCTCCATTACTCACCTTAATTATTAATTCCCTCTCAAGAAGGTTCTCCTCTATTTCCTTGAATTTTGAATATGGTATATTTGCCCTCCTTATGATTGTGGATGATGTACATTCTTCCTTCTCTATTATTGCAAGAATCTCGAATATTATCCTGCTCTCAGACCTGTTTTTTCTCATCCCTTCCTCACTACCCTAAGGGCAGGGACTATGAAGAATATTGTTCCAATCAGAAATATTCCATTTGCCATTGTTGAGAAGTAATCCTGACTCGATAAGATCCTCAACATTTGGAATATTATTCCTACATCGAAGAAAATGAGTGATAATACTGCCATCATTGATACATTCTTCTTATTTATCTTGTTCCTTAAAAGCTCAGCAAGGTTGAATGTAGCGAAATAAAATGAGAATATTAGAGCAATATCGTTAACATAAAATATTGCTGGTAGGGAAAGGAAAAGTTCCTTTGCCAGGTAAGACCTGTACATGTTAAGGAAGAATAGCATCTGGAATACGTAAAGGAATGCAAGTAAAACATTGTTTCCTGTAAAGTAGTAGGAGATATAAAAAGCATAAAAAAGGACAAGGAATATGTAAAGCATGAAATACTTGAGCATGCCCGTTCTTATCTTTAAGGGCAATATTACCAGCGGAATCAATGAAAATATTAGTCCTATTATGCCCACTACCTCTTCTATCATTACTTGTTATAATGTAAATCAAATAAAAAAATTTTCTAAAAAAAATTAGAGGGAATCTATTGAAGAATCAAGTGAAGATATGTGCGCAGCCTTCTTCATCTCAGAAACTGATGCCTTTTCATCAAGTATGTACGGGCTCTTCACCCCAGTCACCACTATAAGCACCTTAACTCCATTATCGAGTTCAGGATCGATGGAAGCTCCCCATATAAGCTTTGCATTTGGGCTTATCTGCTTCTGTATTATGTCCGCTGCCTTCTGCGCCTCCATAACACTCATTTTTGTATCACCTACAATCCTAACAAGTGCGCCTCTGGCCTGCTTGATGTCTGCCTCTATGAGTGGTGAGTTAATCGCCTCGTTAACAGCCTCTGTTACCCTGTCTCCTGAACTCCCAGATTCTCCAATGCCAATCATTGCAACTCCTCCATCTGCCATGACAGATTTTATGTCAGCATAGTCTATGTTAACCAGGCCTGGCTTGGTTATTATCTCAGTAAGTCCCTTAAGCGCCTCCATGAGAACCTCATCAGCCACCTTGAAAGCCTGGTCAAGGGGAAGCCTTGGTACAATTGCCAAAAGCTTGTCATTTGGTATTACAATGGTTGTATCGCAGTATTTTTTTAATCTGTCAAGGCCATATAGGGCCTGTTCCATCCTCACCTTTCCCTCAGCAGAGAATGGTAGTGTTACAACACCTATAACCAGACATCCAGGGTTGACTTCCTTCGCAACCTGGGCAATGTATGGGGCAGCACCAGTTCCTGTACCGCCGCCCATTCCAGCCGTTATGAAAACAATGTGTGATCTCTGTAAAACATTCCTTAGCTTCTCATCCGCCTCCCTTGCAGCCTCCTCTCCTATTCTTGGATCCGCTCCTGCACCAAGCCCCCTTGTTAGCCTCTCTCCCAGTAATATTTTTCTATTTGCCAGTACTTGAAGCAGATGTGGTGCGTCTGTGTTTACAGCTATTAAATCTGCACCAACAATTCCCTCCCTCATTATCCTTGTTACCGTATTACTGCCCCCACCACCGCACCCCACTATCCTAATGTTCACCTTCATCTGCTCCACAATCCTCTTAAGCTCCTCCTCATCAGGTGATACAATCTTCGCTGCCTCCTCACTCTTTACCTGATCCTTCCCTGGCTGTTGGATTCCCTTAAGAGCATTTTCCACTAAGCTTTTCATCTTTTCACCCCTTTGTTTGGTGATGAATTAGGTATGACATCTGTCATATTTAAATTTTTTTTAAGAAAATACCATTAAATGTAAAGAAAGTTTATATTTACCCATAACATTATAGTCATACGAAAATATGATAGGTGATGGACATGAGGATATTTATTACTGATCTTAAGGGAAGGACGGCAACCACAACGGATGGTGAAATACTTGGAAGAATAGACAATGCTGTAATAAATCTTGACAATGGTAGTCTTATGCACCTTCTTATCGAACCTGACAAAAATCTAAACAAGAAGAAATTCGAGGTTGATTCAAAGGGTAGAATAGTTGTTCCATTCAAGAGCTTTAAATCAGTGAAGGATGTTGTTGTCCTTGAATTAAAAGAATAATTTTTGACCCGGATTCTAAGGAATGTTTATTTCAAGTTTAATTTCGTTGATTTAAAAAATTCCTTATAAATTTTTATAATACATTTTATGATCAATTTTTGACATAAAGGGATAAATTTAATTGGATTTTTTAATCCTGGATCTCTTTTTTATAAAATTATTTCTAAAAAAATAAA